>WGBK01000340.1 GCA_015494335.1 Gammaproteobacteria bacterium
GGGCTGGAGCCCGGCCTGCTCGAGGATCCAGGCCAGCAGGCTGGCCGTGGTGGTCTTGCCGTGAGTGCCGGCCACGGCCAGCACCCAGCGCTCGCGCAGCAGATGTTCGGACAGCCATTGCGGACCGGAAATGTAGTCCAGCCCGCGTTCGAGGATGATCTCGACCTGTTCGTTGCCCCGCGACAGGGCGTTGCCGATGATGTAGAGATCGGCGTCGAGATCGAGGTTGTCGGCGCTGTAGCCGTCGCGCAGCTCGATGCCGGCGGCGGCCAGCTGATCGCTCATCGGTGGATAGACGGCGGCATCCGAGCCGAGCACTTCGTGACCCATCTCGCGCGCCAGCATCGCGATGCCGGCCATGAAGGTGCCGCAGATGCCGAGGATGTAGATCTTCATGGGCGTCTCCGATAATCCGGATTTTTTCGCGAGTGCAAGGAAGCGCCGCGCGCAGAGCCGCAGTGTATAAGGGGATACATGAGGATTCGAGCACGGGGCTGACGCTGCAGTCGCGGAAAAAGACGATTATTGGGGGTGCCCATCATGCGAACACCTGCAGCAGCAGCCACTCATAGACGAGGAAATAGCCGAACGACAGGAAGGCCGCAAACAGGGTGCTGATCTCGAAGGAGCGGCGAAAGATCAGCGAGATCGCGGCCAGGTTCCAGACCAGCAACAACAGGCTCAACTGCATGGCCAGCATGTTGGGTTGATCGTTGTGCATCGGGTCCGGCAGCAGTTCGATCAGCGGGTAGCTGAGCAGGCTGATGATCAGGTTGACTCCGATCAGGGCATGCAGGGTCTGTACGAAACGCTCGCCGTGATCCTGCAGGCGCAGGGCGATGAAGCTGATCGCGGCCAGCAGGCCGACCTCGATGCCGATCTGCAGCAGGATGTCGGAAAAGGGCCGCGAATCGCCGAGAATCCACTGGCCGACCAGCAGATAGGCGGCCAGGCTGAGCAGCAACAGAGCCGGGTTCCAGGGCAGTTTGGCCGGCGTACTGATGAACAGTGCCAGGCGCAGGAACTGGACCCAGCAATACAACCACAGTCGCAGCAGGTGCAGGGTGCTCGAGCCGGAATGGGGCGCAGGCTGTTCAGGCATGCTGTCCATGGGGTTGATCGAGAAACTCCCGGATGGCCAGCAGCAGGGTTTCGGGATGGTTGTAGTCGATGGGCAGATGGGCGGCGAGACCGTCCTTCTCGATGCGCAGGCTGGGGAAGCTGTCGATACCGAGGGCGCGCACCTCGGCCAGCTCCTGCTGCAGCAGCTTCTCGATCTCCGGTCCATTCATCCAGGCCTCGAAGGCCTCGCGGTCGAGGCCGATCTCGCTGGCGATATCGGCCAGCACCGGACGGTCGGAAGGATTTCTTGCCTCCAGGTAATAGGCCTTCTGGATGCCGTGGGTCATGCGCCGGTCGGCTTCATCGCCGCCCAGCTGACGCGCCGCGATGACGGCACGACAGGCCGGCCAGGTGGAGCGGCGTGGCGTGTTGCGTTGCCAGAAATCGTAGTTGAACTCGGTGCCGGGTATGCGCTGCTGGATGCGCTGCCAGGTCTGTTGCAGGCCCTGGCGCATCTCTTCGGGCATGGGTTCGTCGCTGTCCGGCGCCAGACCGCCGACGCGGCGGATCAGCTGCAGCCCGTCGGGCAGTTGGCTGCGCACTCGTTCCCAGGTCGGCCGGAAGCCCCAGCACCAGCTGCACATGGGGTCGTGTACATAGTGGAGACGAGCGGAGGAAGCGGTTGGGATCATGGGCCGGGAACCATAAAAACAATGAGTCGGGAGGCGGGTTTCGCTATACTCTCGCGAACTTTTTTCGCGTGGATTCCCAGCCTTTCATGAGTGAAACGACAAACAACGATGTTAGCACCTTTCAGGGGCTGATTCAGTCCCTGCAGAGCTTCTGGGCCGAACAGGGTTGCGTGGTGATGCAGCCGCTGGACATGGAAGTGGGCGCCGGCACCTTTCACCCGGCCACCTTTCTGCGTTCCATCGGTCCCGAGCCCTGGCGCAGTGCCTATGTGCAGCCCAGCCGTCGGCCCACCGACGGCCGCTACGGCGAGAACCCGAACCGTCTGCAGCACTACTACCAGTTCCAGGTGCTGCTGAAGCCAAGTCCGGACAACATCCAGGAGCTGTACCTGGACTCCCTGCGCGCGCTGGGCTTCGATCCGCTGGTGCACGACATCCGTTTCGTCGAGGACAACTGGGAGTCGCCGACCCTGGGCGCCTGGGGGCTGGGCTGGGAGGTCTGGCTCAACGGCATGGAGGTTACCCAGTTCACCTATTTCCAGCAGGTCGGCGGGCTGGAATGCCGCCCGGTACCGGGGGAGATCACCTACGGTCTGGAGCGGCTGGCGATGTACATCCAGGGCGTCGAGAGCATCTACGACCTGGTATGGGCGCGCGGCCCCCAGGGCGAGGTGACCTACGGCGATGTGTTCCACCAGAACGAGGTCGAGCAGTCGCGCTACAACTTCGAGCTGGCCAATGTCGAAGAGTTGTTCCACTGGTTTGATGTCTGCGAGGAGGAGAGCCGGAAACTGATCGAGGCCGGCCTGCCGTTGCCCGCCTACGAACAGGTGATGAAGGCTTCCCACACCTTCAATCTGCTGGATGCGCGTCATGCCATCTCGGTGACCGAGCGCCAGCGCTTCATCCTGCGGGTTCGCAGCCTGGCGCGGGGCGTGGCCCAGGCCTTTCTCGATTCGCGCGAAGCCCTGGGCTTCCCGCTGTTGAAGGAGGGTGCGGCATGAGCGATATCCGCACTCGCGATCTGCTGATCGAACTGGGTACCGAGGAACTGCCGCCGAAGTCGCTGCAATCCCTTTCGCAAGCCTTTGTCGATGGCATGCAACGGCGCCTCGCGGAAGCGGGGCTGCAAGCGCAATCGGCGCAGACCTTTGCCACCCCGCGCCGGCTCGCGATGCGCCTCTCCGGTCTGCCCGAGCGTCAGGCCGACCGCCGCGTCGAGAAGCGCGGCCCGGCGGTGGCGGCGGCCTTCGATGCCGAGGGCAAGCCGACCCGCGCCGCCGAGGGTTTTGCCCGCTCCTGCGGGGTCGAAGTCGATGCCCTGCAGCGACGCAAGACCGACAAGGGCGAATGGCTGTATTTCGAGCAAATGCAGCCCGGCCGCGGCCTGGCCGAACTGTTGCCGGAAATGATCGAATCCGCGCTCGCCGATCTGCCGATTCCGAAACGCATGCGCTGGGGCGAGCGCGAGGTCGAGTTCGTGCGACCGGCGCACTGGCTCGTGCTGTTGCTCGACGACGAAGTGGTTCCGGCGCGGATTCTTGATCTCGAAGCCGGTCGTGCTACCCGCGGCCATCGCTTCCATGCGCCTGAGGCCATCGAGCTGGCCAACGCCGGCGAATATGAGCAGAAACTGGAACAGCAGGGCTTCGTGCTGGCCGACTTCGAGCAGCGCCGCGCGCGCATCCGCGAACAGGTCGAGGCCGAGGCGGCACGGCTCGGCGGGCAGGCGCATATCGACGAAGACCTGCTCGACGAGGTCACCGCGCTGGTGGAATGGCCGGTGGCGGTGAGCGGCCGCTTCGACGAGATCTTCCTCGAGGTGCCGCCGGAAGCCTTGGTGATGACCATGCAGGACAACCAGAAATACTTCGCGCTGTTCGACGAAAAGGGCGGGTTGCTTCCCCATTTCATCACCATCGCCAACATCGAAAGCCGCGACCCGGCCCAGGTGGTGCACGGCAACGAGCGGGTGATCCGCCCGCGCTTCGCCGACGCCCGTTTCTTTTTCGAGCAGGATCGCCGCGAACCGTTGTCGAATCGGCTGCAGCAACTGGAAACGGTGGTGTTTCAGCAGCAACTCGGCAGCCTCGCCGACAAGACCTTGCGTACCCAGAGACTGGCCGGCTGGCTGGCGCAGCCCTGCAATGCCGACCGCCTGCTTGCCGAGCGGGCGGCGGAACTCTGCAAGTGCGACCTGATGACCGACATGGTCGGCGAGTTTCCCAAGCTGCAGGGCATCATGGGCCGCTACTATGCCCAACTCGACGGCGAGCCGGAGGAAGTGGCCGAGGCTATCGAGCAGCATTACTGGCCGCGCTTTGCCGGCGACGAAACGCCCCGGGTGCCGGCCGGGCAGTGCGTGGCCCTGGCCGACCGCATCGACACCCTGCTGGGCATCTTTGCCATCGGTCAGAAACCCAGCGGGGTCAAGGATCCCTTCGGGTTGCGTCGGGCCGCCCTGGGCGTGATCCGCATCCTGATCGAGAAGCAGCTGCCGGTGGATCTGGCACCACTGCTCGACGAGGCTGCCGCGGCGCTGGCCGACAAGGTCGATGCCTCGGCCGTGCGTGAGGAGGTGCTGGACTACATCTTCGACCGGCTCAAGGGCTATTACGCGGAACAGGGCCTGCGCGGCGATGTGGTCGATGCGGTGCTGGCGCGCCGGCCGACCCGCTTGCTGGACCTGGACCGGCGCGTGCGCGCCGTCGATGCCTTCTTGCAGGAGGAAGCGGCGCTTGCCCTGGCTGCCGCCAACAAGCGCATCGGCAACGTCCTGCGCAAGCTCGATTTCGAGCCGGATGCGGAGATCGACTGCAGCCTGTTTGCCGAGAACGCCGAGGAACGGCTGTTCGAGAAGCTGGTGGCGGTGGAAAGAAACGCCGTCGAACATTTCGACCGGGGCGACTATCTTCCCGGCCTGGAGCAGCTGGCCGAACTGAGGCCGGTGGTGGACGACTTCTTCGACAATGTGATGGTGATGACCGATCACGAAGAGCAGAAACGCAATCGCATCGCCCTGTTGTCGCGGCTGCGCTCGGTCTTCCTGCGCGTGGCCGACCTGTCGCGCATCCAGTCCTGAGGCGCTGTGGTGTCGTCCGCGTCCGGCATGGTCATCCTCGATCGCGACGGCGTGATCAACGAGGATTCCGATGCCTATATCAAGTCACCGGAGGAATGGCTGCCCATCGAGGGCAGCCTCGAGGCTATCCGCCAGCTCAAGAAGGCGGGTTATCTCGTCGCCGTGGCCAGCAACCAGTCGGGCCTGGCCCGGGGGCTGTTCGATCAGCAGGCGCTGGATGCCATCCACGCCAAGATGGAGGGTATGCTGGCGCAACGCGGTGTCTCCCTCGACGGCATTTTCTATTGCCCGCACGGCCCGGCGGACAACTGTCTCTGCCGCAAGCCCAAGCCGGGGCTGCTGCTGCAGATCGGCCGCGAGTTCGGCATCGATCTGAAACAGAGCTGGTTTGTCGGCGATTCCTTCAGCGACGTGCAGGCGGCGCGCATGGCCGGTGCCCGGCCGGTGCTGCTGCGCACGGGGAAGGGGCAGCAGACCATCGACAAGTACGGACCCTTCAACGATATCCCGGTCCACGACAACCTGGCCCGTTTTGTACGCGAGTTGCTGCGCCATGAAAAACTCTGAAGTCTCGACCCTCTACAAGCTCTGGCTTGGTCTGCGATCTTCCCTTTATTGGCTGGTGTTCCTGCCGAGCACGCTGCTGTTCTCGATCCTGGTGTTGCTTTTCTTCTGGGCACCGATCGGCTTCCGCGTCGGCCTGATCAAGACCTGGATTCGCATCAACCTGGCCTGGATTCGCATTACCTGCGGCCTTGGTTACCGGGTGGAAGGGCAGGAAAACATCCCGCGAGACGAAGGCTTCATCGTCATGAGCAAGCATTCCTCGACCTGGGAAACCATTGCGCTGCAACTGTTCTTCCCGCCGATGGTGTGGGTGGTCAAGCGCGAACTGATGTGGATTCCCTTCTTCGGCTGGGGGCTGAAGGCGATGGACGCCATCGGCATCAATCGCGGAACCGGACGCAAGGCCATCCGCCAGCTGGTCGAGGAAGGGCGCGAACGCATGGCGCAGGGGCGTATCGTGATGCTGTTCCCCGAGGGCACGCGGGTGTACCCGGGGCAGTACAAGCCGTTCAAGATCGGCGGTGCGATTCTGGCAGCGAAGACCGGTTACAAGATCGTTCCGGTAGCGCATAATGCCGGGGAATACTGGCCGCGGCACAGCTGGATCAAGTGGCCCGGCACCATCCAGGTGGTCATCGGCCCGCCGATCGACCCGAAGGGCAAGAAACCCGACCAGATCATCCAGGAGGTCGAGCAATGGATCGTCGAAACCACCGAGCAGATCAGCGACCGCGAGCAGCTGCGTCGTCTCGGCGTGCTCTGAAACCGCTACCGGGATTGCTGGCCGTGCTGCTGCTCGGCCTGCTGTTGATGCCGCTGCTGCAGTCTTGCGGTGGCTCCGGCGACAAGTGCAGTATCTGGAACCAGAATCGCCAGCTGCATCAGGCCCTGCTCGCCGACTACCTGTGGAACGACGAAATCCCGGAAAGTATCAACTACGGCGAGTATGACACCCCGTCGCAACTGCTCGACTTCCTGCGCAAGGATCCGCCGGATCGCTTTTCCTATCTCACCGATGCCGAGACCTTCGACGCGCTGTTCCGCGATGGCCAGTATGTGGGCTTCGGTTTTTCCTTCGAGATCGCCGCGAACGATCGCCTGCGAGTTCGCTTTGTCTATCCAGGCTCACCGGCCGATTGGGTCGGGCTGGAGCGCGGGGACGAGATTCTCTCCATCAACGGTATCGATACGGCGGAACTGATTGCGCAGAACGACTGGGATGCGGCCTTCGGTCCCGACGAGGCGGGCACGCTCGGTACGCTGCTCGTGCGCAAGCGTAATGGCGATGTGGTTGAAATGACCCTGAAGAAGTTGGTTATCGATATCCGGACCGTGCTCTATTCCTCGGTTATCGAGGATGGCAATGACAGCATCGGTTATTTCGTTTTCACCAGCTTTATCGATACCTCCTACGAGGAGCTGCAGTTGCTGTTTGACGACTTCAAGGCGCAAGGAGTCAACAAGCTGATCATCGATCTTCGCTACAACGGTGGCGGCGCCATCTGGGTTGCCGATGCGCTCGCGAGCTGGGTGTATGGAAACAATCAGAGAGAGGTCTTTGCCGAGTTGCGTTACAACGCGCAGAACCAGTCGAAGAACTACAGCTATGCAATGGTTCCGATGCCTGAAGGACTGGCGGGACTTGAGCAGGTGGTGGTCATCACCAGCGGCGAGACCTGCTCGGCCAGCGAAATGCTGATCAATGGCCTGAAGCCCTTCGTGCCGGTGACGACCGTGGGTGGCAGCACCTGCGGCAAGCCCGTGGGGATGTCGCCGAAGCGAATCTGCGACAAGATGCTGCTGGCGGTGAACTTTGCCGTCTACAATGCCGATGGCGAAGGGGATTATTTCGACGGCATCGCGGCCGAGTGTCCGGCCGAGGACGACCCGTCGTTGCCCTTTGGCGATGGTACAGATCCGATGCTGCAGACGGCGCTTTACCGGGCCGTCAACGGGCGTTGCCCGACAGCACGGCGGGCGGCCCCGTTATCGTCACCGGTTTCTCCCTTGAAGACGGATTCGCTGCGGGCGGTGGTCGGTGCCTGGTAGCCGCCAATTCCTTCTGTTCCTGCTGCTGGCAGGGGTTTTTTCGTCCGTCCAGGCCTGGACGGGTATCAGCGCTTCCCTGGGCGAATACGACAGCGAATGGCGCATCGATAATGAAATCCGCCCCATGACTCTGACCCATTATGGCCTGTCGGTGGAAGATCGCACGGCTGTGGGGCTGCGCATGGGATTGTCGATCGGCGAGTTCGGGCTGCGCATCAAGAATCCGTCCGACACCCTGTCACAGGATTACGCCGGGGAATTCCTGGGTCTGCGTCTGCGCTGGCCCTGGCGCTTGAGTCGCCAGGTTTCGCTGCATGGGCGTTTCGCCTATGACTGGCACAGCGGTCGCCTGGACGGCGATGCCAGCGATCCCGAGGTCAACTGGAGCAGCACCCGGCTGCGACTGGGTTTGCAGCTGCGGATGGGGTTGCTGGGCTTGCGCCCCTTTGTCGAATGGCAGCGCCTCGATGGCGATGTCGAACTGGAGGGAACGCGCAGGCTGTTCGATGAGAATGAACGCTACAGCAGCGGCCTGATACTGGATCTCGAGGTCGAACCCTCCGCCTATGTGCGCCTGACCTGGACCCAACAGGGACAGCAGGGCTTGTTGCTCAGCTTTATGCGGAACTATTGAGGAATGGAGTATGAAGATCTACGGCGACACCCAGTCCGGAAACTGTTACAAGATCAAGCTGCTCGCGGCCCTGCTCGATCTTCCCCATCAGTGGATTGATATCGATATTCTCGAAGGCGAAACGCGAACGGAAGAGTTTCTGGAAAAGAATCCGGCCGGGCAGATTCCGCTGCTGGAGCTCGAGGACGGGCGGCTGCTCAGCGAATCCAACGCGATTCTGAACTTCCTCGCCGAGGGAAGCCGGTTTCTGCCCGAGGATGCCTACGACCGTGCGCGGGTTCTGCAATGGCAGTTCTTCGAGCAATACAGCCACGAGCCCTATATCGCGGTGGCCCGGTTCATACGGCATTACCTGGGCCTGCCGGAGGATCGCCGCGAGGAGTACGAAGCAAAACAGGAAGGCGGACACAGGGCGCTGTCTGTAATGGAAAAACAGTTGGCCATGACCCCTTATCTGACGGGGCAGTCGACGACCCTGGCTGACCTATCGCTCTATGCCTATACTCACGTGGCGCACGAAGGCGGTTTCGATCTCGCGGCTTATCCGGCGATCCGGGCCTGGCTGAAGCGGATCGAGGCCTTGCCGGGCTATGTGGGGATGGATACATAGCCACCCAGAGAGGCTGTTTTATCGACGGTATCTTCGGTGTGCTTCCACGCGAGCAATATGGATGTCGTAACTCCGGTACCATTTGTCCCGGCCCAGTTTCTGAGCCATTTTGTGATCGGCCTGATCGCGCCATTTTTGGATGGATCCCCGATCGCTCCAGAAGGAAACGGTAATCCCGACCTCGCTACGCGCGCTTTCCAGGCCCAGAAAACCGGGTTGCGAGCGTGCCAGCTCGACCATCCGCTCGGCCATGGTCTCGTAACCCTGCGTATGCTCGCTCAGCTTCGAAATGAAGATGACGGCATAGTAGGGTGGATCGGGCAAGTCCGTCATGTCGAGTATTTTCGCTTGTCTTCCTCGTAGGAGGCCACGAGACGATCGACATCGGATTGATCATACGGGCGCAGCCCGCCCAGGGCCATGTGCTTGCAGCCATGGCCGACACGCTCGCGCTGGTCGAGCAGGTCGTATTCAAGGGTGACCTCACCGCGCTTGCCGCTGTGTTCGAGCTGGGCGTCGACCAGGCGTAGATCGAGTTGCGCTATATCGACACGGTCGAGCTGAAAGCTCATGCGGTCGTAGATCACCAGCGGCCTGTCCGGGTTGACCATGACACCATGTTCTTTGACCAGGGGGATCAGGATGTCGGGAAAGGTCTTGCCGGAAAACTCGACATAGCGCCGGGAAAAGGATTCGATGAGCTTCGGGTTGTGACTGACCTCGCCGCTGCAATCGATGGATAGATAGGTCTTGCCGTTGTCGCCGGCAATCTCGGTATGTTCTTCCTCGCATTCGGGCAACAGCAGCTGCACCGAATCGTCGACCATGCCGGAGAACTGGAAGGCCATGTTCTGGCGCAGTCCGTAGTGATGCACGATCACCGAGAACAGCAGATCGCCCGGCACGCAGAAACGCTTGGAATCGGGATGGTGGATCGGGTTAAAATCCCCCGCCACTCTTTTCGCGAAATCACTGCCCTGCTGCCGGGTGAAGGACAGGCGGGAGCCTTCCATGCGGTAAAAGTCTTCGATGTTCATCGCGTTCCCGAGGATTGAAAACCGGCGATGTTATCACGAAAGACCACTTTTGCAGAAAATCTCCCATGCTGAAACTGTCCGAAATCGCGCTGCGTCGCGGCCCCTGGCTACTGTTGGAACAGGTCAACCTGCAGCTTTCCCGTGGCGAGAAGCTGGGACTGACCGGAGCCAACGGCAGTGGCAAGTCTTCGCTGCTGGCCCTGATTCTGGGGCAGCTCGAGGCGGATGCCGGCGTGTTGAGCATCGCTCCCGACTGGGTGATCGCCCATGTGGCCCAGGAGACGGAGATCAGTGATCGCCCGGCCATCGAGCATGTCATCGACGGCGATGCCGAGCTGCGCCACCTGCAGCGGCAGTTGCGGCGCGCCGAGGAGGAGCAGGACGGCATGGCAATTGGCCATCTGCATGCTCGGCTGGAGGAAATTGGCGCCTGGGAGGCGGAAAGCCGCGCCGCACGCCTGCTGGTCGGACTCAGTTTCACCCAGCAGGATTTGCAACGCCCGATGCGCGATTTCTCCGGTGGCTGGCAGATGCGCCTGAATCTGGCGCGCGCGCTGATGTGCCGCTCCGACCTGCTGCTGCTCGACGAGCCCACCAATCACCTCGATCTGGATGCGGTGATCTGGCTCGAACAATGGCTGCGCAACTATCCCGGCGCCCTGATGATGATCTCTCATGACCGCGATTTCCTCGATGCGGTGGTCAACCGCATCGCCCATGTCGAGCACCAGCGCCTGAATCTCTACAGCGGCAACTACTCCGATTTCGAACGCATGCGCGCGGAGCGGCTTGCCCAGCAGCAGGCCAACTACGAAAAGCAACAGAAAACCATCGCCCACATGCAGCAGTTCATCGACCGCTTTAAGGCCAAGGCGACCAAGGCCCGACAGGCGCAGAGCCGGGTCAAGGCTCTGGAGCGCATGGCCTTGATTGCACCGGCCCATGTCGATTCGCCCTTCCATTTCGAGTTTGCCGAGCCAGAACGCCTGCCCAACATGCTGATGCGCATTGACCGGGCATCCGCCGGCTATGGCGAAACCCGGGTGCTACAGGCGATCGATCTTACACTCCTGCCGGGCGAGCGCATCGGCTTGCTCGGCCTTAACGGCGCTGGCAAATCCACACTGATCAAGCTGATCGCCGGGGAAATCGAGCCGATGGAGGGCAAAATCGAACGCGCCCGCGACCTGCGCATCGGCTATTTCGCCCAGCATCAGCTGGAACAGCTGGATCGCGAGGCCTCGCCCCTGCTGCACCTGCAGCGCATCGATGAGCGGGCAAGCGAGAAGGAGCTGCGCAACTATCTTGGCGGTTTCAACTTCCAGGGCGATCGGGTGCTGGAGCCGGTGGGACCTTTCTCCGGCGGCGAAAAGGCGCGTCTGGTGCTGGCGCTGCTGATCTGGCAGAAGCCCAATCTGCTGCTGCTCGACGAACCGACCAACCACCTCGATCTGGAGATGCGCCTGGCGCTGAACCAGGCCCTGCAGGGCTTTGCCGGCAGCGTCATCCTGGTCTCCCATGATCGCCATCTGTTGCGTAGCGTCTGCGACGATCTGCTGCTGGTGGATAGTGGTCGGGTGCAGCCCTTCGGCATGGATATCGACGACTATCCGCGCTGGCTGGCGGAACGGCGCAACCTGCCGATCGGCCCCGCCACGTCAGGCTCTGCTGCCGTAGCGGCGGAAAGCCGCGAAGGAAAAAAACAGCGCAAGCAGCAGGAAGCCGAACGCCGTCGCCAGCAACAGCCCCTGCTCAAGCGCCAGAAGCGCCTCGAACGCGAGATGGAAAAGATCGGTCAGCGTCGGCAGGCCATCGAGGCTCGCATGGCCGACAGCGAGCTCTACGACGAGAGCCACAAGGACGAGCTGCAGGATCTGCTCTACGAGCAGGCGGAATTGAGAAAGCAGCTCGAGACCGTGGAAAGCGAATGGTTCGAAATCGGCGAACAGATCGAAGCATCGTCAGCTTGAACCTGGCGACGACTTTTCTCCAGGCCGCAACAGGTAGTTCAGGCCGAGCAACACCAGCAGCAGCGCGAAAACCTGCCGCAGTTGCGGCTCCGGGAGCCACAGGGCCAGCCGCCCGCCGATCCAGGCGCCCGGCAGGCTGCCCACGGCCAGCCAGGGGATACACCACCAGCAGACATGGTGGTGGCGGATATTCTCCGCGAGGCCGGTCAGCACCGCGGGCAGCCGCGCCGCCAGGGAACAGCCCTGGGCCAGTTGCTGTGGCATGCCGAGTCCGAGTACCAGTGCCGGGGCCAGGATGGGGCCTCCGCTGACGCCGACGCTGCCGGCCACCAGGCCTTCCACCACGCCAACGGCGATCAGGAACAGTTC
>WGBK01000341.1 GCA_015494335.1 Gammaproteobacteria bacterium
AAGGATCGGAAACGGGACCCGGAGATGCATCAGACCAGGAAGGGTAACCAGTGGTACTTCGGGATGAAGGCACACATCGGCGTGGACAGCCGGAGCAAGCTGATCCATTCGGTAGCCGCCACGGCAGCCAATGTGCACGACAGCCATCAGGTTCCTGTATCTGAATGTCGCCAACGGGCCGGAATAACGGGGAAATCGGCGCAATAGCGGTCTGCGCAGCGATACATGGCATGAATTTCTGGTCCAGTTGTCTCGTTCAAAGATAAATGCTTCGTGATATCGGCGTCAGCATGAATAGATCAGACGTTCCTTTTCAGTCAGTAGAAGGTCGTTTTGTGCATACCCACAAGTATCCGACCAGGACGACGACTTTCTGAACGGGCGCTTGAAAGTGGGAGTCCCCTGGCTTATGCAGGGAGCGCTGGTGAGGAGCCAGAATGGCGGTGCTCCCTGCTCAGGCTAAGGCTGACAGGTTGTTCCAGAGCATATGGCCGCCCATGGCAATGGTGAACCCGGCCAGTGCGAACTGGGCGGTGGCGTAGGTGCGCGTCAGGCCGGTGGTCTGCAGGCGCCGCAGGGGCAGCATGATGACCACGGACAGGGCGGCCATGCCCAAGATGGAGCCGAGCCCGAACACCAGGATATAGAGCAGGCCCGTGAGCGGGCTGTGTGTGGATTCGGCAGCGAGGATCACCAGGGCGGCTGAGCCGGCCAGGCCGTGCATCAGTCCGACGAACAGGGCGCGCCGGGGCAGCCGGGTTTCATGACTGTGATAATGGGTATCGGCACCGTGTGCCTCGCCCGGCGCATGATTGTGGGCATGGAAGTGTCTCACTCCGTCGGCGTGTTGGTGCACATGGAAATGGATGCGCCGACGATACAGCTGCCGCAGCAGGTCCAGTCCGAGCACGACCAGCATGATGCCGACCATGGCCTCGAGGGTGTGGGCGTAGTCCTCGGGGATTACGCCACCGAGCACCAGAGCGGCGCCCCCGAACAGCAGCAGAGTGATGGTATGGCCCAGTCCCCAGGCGGCACCCTGCAGGGTGGTACTGCGCAGCCCGTGGCCGCGACCGGCCAGGGTCGCCATGGCGGCGACGTGATCGGCCTCGGTGGCATGACGCATGCCTAGAATAAATCCCAGTAACAGCAGGCTCAGTGACATCGTAATCTCTCCTCAACAGATTCTTGGCAGTTGTTCGCCGACCAGCATGTCGACGATCCTTTTTCCGCCGAAGGCGGTTTGCAGCACCACCCGTCCCGGCTGGCCCGACTCGACCTGGCCGATGACGGCGCTGTGCCGACCGGCCGGATGGCTGCGCATGGCGGCCAGCAGCGTGTCCGTTGCATCTGCCGGGACCACTGCCACCAGCTTCCCCTCGTTGGCCAGATAGAGTGGGTCGAGGCCCAGCAGCTCACACATGCCGCGCACCTCCGGGCGAATGGGCAATGCCTCCTCGTCCATGGAGATCATGGCCGCGCTGGCCTCGGCGAATTCATTCAGTACGGTGGCCAGGCCGCCGCGGGTGGCGTCGCGCATGCAGTGGATGTCCGGGCAGACAGCCAGCATGGTCTCCACTAGGCCGTTGAGAGGCTGGCAGTCGGTTTCAATGGGGTTCTCCAGGGACATCTCGCCGCGGGCGTCCACGATGGCGGCACCGTGGTCGCCCAGGAAACCATTGATGAGGATCTTGTCGCCCGGACGCGCCCGGTCGACACGGATATCGATCCCGTTGGGGATCAAGCCGACACCTGCGGTGTTGATGAACAGCTTGTCGGCGGCTCCCTTGTGCACCACCTTGGTGTCGCCGGTGACGATGGCCACGCCGGCCGTATCGGCAGTGGCCTTCATGGAGGCGACCACCGCACGCAGGGTGTCCACCGGCAGCCCTTCTTCGATGACCATGCCGCAGGTCAGATAGAGCGGGTGGGCTCCGCCGACGGCCAGGTCGTTGATGGTGCCGGTGACCGCCAGCTTGCCGATGTCGCCACCGGGAAAGAACAGCGGATCGACCACATAGCTGTCGGTGGTCAGCGCCAGGCGATCCCCCTGGGCGGTAAACTGGGTCAGATCCAGACGCGCCTGGTCTTCGAGTTGGGCCAGCTGGGGCGAGCCGAAACCTTTCACGAACACCGTCTCGATCAGGTCGCGCATGGCCTTGCCGCCGGCGCCGTGGGCCAAGGTGATGGTTTCGCCCCGCAGGCCTTGTGGACCGGGTCTGTTCATGCGCGAGCGGCCCCTTTTTTGCGGCGTTGCAGCAGATCCTTCAGGTCGCCGAAGTTATAGTAGGCGGCACAGGCCCCCTCGCTGGAGACCATCAGCGCGCCCATCGGCGTCTCGGGCGTGCAGGCGCTGCCGAACACCTTGCACTGCCAGGGCCGGATGGCGCCCTTGAGCACCTCGCCGCACTGGCAGGACTTGGGATCGGTGATGCGCAGGTTGGGCATGCTGAATTTCTTTTCGGCATCGAAGCGGGCGTATTCGGGCCGCATGCGCACGCCGGAATGGTCGATCGACCCCAGGCCGCGCCACTCGAAGAACTCGCGTAGCTCGAACACCTTCGCGATGGCCTCGAGGCCGGCCTGGTTGCCGGCTTGGGGGACGATACGTTTGTACTGGTTTTCCACCTCGCACCGGCCCTCGGCGAGCTGCTGCAACAGCATCCAGATCGATTGCAGGATATCCAGCGGCTCGAAGCCGGTGATGACGATGGGGCGCCGGTAGTGTTCTGCAACGAATTGGAAGGGCTGCTCGCCCACCACCATGCTCACATGTCCGGGGGCGAGAAAACCGTCGATGCGCATGTCCGGCGAATCGAGGATCGCCTTGATGGTGGGCACGGTGGTGATGTGGTTGCAGAACAGAGAGAAGTTGTCGATACCCTCGCGTTCGGCCTGCAATACTGTCAGTGCGGTGCTGGGCATGGTGGTCTCGAAGCCGAGGGCAAAGAAGACGACCTGTCGTTCCGGGTGCTTTTTGGCCAGTTGCAGCGCATCCATGGGCGAATAGGCCATGCGCACATCGGCGCCCTCCGCTTTGGCCTGCAGCAGGCTCTTCTTCGAGCCGGGTACCCGCATGGCGTCGCCGAAGGTGGTGAAGATGACATCCGGGCGCTCGGCCAGGGCCACGCAGTCATCCACCCGTCCCGTGGGCAGCACGCAGACTGGGCAGCCGGGGCCATGCACCAGCTCGATCCAGTCCGGGAGCAGTTGCTCGATGCCGTAGCGGAAGATGGTGTGGGTATGGCCACCGCAGAACTCCATCAGCTGCAGCGGCTGCTCCCGGGCTGCGGGTATCCGCTCCCGTAGCGAGGTGATCTCCTTCACCAGGGCGCGGGCCTTGGCGGGGTCTCTGAATTCATCGACATATTTCATACTGTGTTCCTCGGATTGGCAGCGCCCCGTCGGTCGGCTAGCAGGGTATGCACCAGGTCCCACAGGATGTGGTAGCAGAGCACATGGCATTCCTGCACCCGGTGGATGGAATCGGTCGGCACCACCAGGCAGTGGTCCAGCAGGCCGCTGGCCGCCATCTGACCGCCGTCGTCTCCGGCGAAGCCGATGCAGCGCAGGCCCAGTTCGTGTGACTTGCGGAAGGCGGCGATCAGATTCTCCGAGTTGCCGCTGGTGGAGAAGCCGGCCAGCACATCGCCGGGACGGCCATGGGCCTCGATCTGGCGGGCGAAGATCTGCTCGAAACCCACGTCGTTGCCCACCGCGCTGGTCATGGCGGTGTCGTGGCACAGGTTCATGGCGGGCAGGGCCGGGCGGCCGGCGGTGACCGGGTGCTGGAACTCCACCGCCAGGTGGCTGGCGTCGCAGCTCGAGCCGCCGTTGCCCATGGTGAACAGGCGGCCGCCATTGGCATAGCATTCGGCCAGCGCCCGGGCGGCATTGACCAGTGCCTCGGCGTTGGCCTCGAAGAATCGCTCCTTGACCGCTAACGAGTCGGCCACCTTTTCCTGGATCGAATGCAGCAGCGCCTGCTGTTCCTGCGCAGGGTCCTTGTGCCCGCCGGACAGGAAGGGATAGAGCTGGTCGAGCGGGTCGTCGCTCACCGGGCACCCTCCTGCATGACCGCCTGCTCCTCCTGCAGCTCGCCCAACTCGGCCAGGATCTCCAGGGTGCGCTCGGCCTCTTTGGCATCGATGCGGCTCATGGCGAAGCCCACATGTACCAGCACCCAGTCACCGATGCAGGCCTCGGGGGGATGGTCGTCATCGACCACGCAGGCGATATTGACCGGGCGTTTGATCCCGGCCACATCGACCCGCGCCATCATCTTTTCGTCGTCGATCAGTTCGACGATCTGTCCGGGGATTCCCAGGCACATGGTCAGTGTTCCTCTTGCAATGTGCGGGCCGCGGCGATGACCGCCTGGCCCAGTGCCAGACCGCCGTCGTTGGCGGGGGCCTGGCGGTGGATCAGCGTTTTCAATCCGGCCGCTTCGATCTTTTCCTGCATCAGGGGCAGCAGCAGACGGTTCTGCATCACACCTCCGGAGAGTGTGATGTGGTCGAGCCCCTGTTGCCGGGCCAGCCGGATCGCGGCCTCGGCAAAGGCGCGGGCGAGCCCGGCATGGAAGCGGGCGGCGATGACATCCTTTGGTGTGTTGTCTTCGAGATCGCGCAGCAGCGGATGCCACATTGGACGGGGATCGATCACCCAGGGGGCGCAGTCCCGGGCCGCCTGCAGGGGGTAGGCGCGGTCCGATTCATCGTGGCACTGGGCAAGGCCGGTTCTCGCCTCCAGCGCCAGCGCGGCCTGTCCCTCGAAGTGCTGACGTGACACGCACAGCCCCAGTATCGCAGCGACCGCATCGAACAGGCGGCCCGTGGAGCTGGCAGTGGGGCAGTGGATGCCCCGGCGCAGCATCTGCTCGACGGCGCCGACAGGCAGCGTCTTCCAATCGTCCGAGAGGCGAGGGAGGACACTCTGCAACCGGTCGCCCAGGATGCCCCACAACTGGGCCAAGGCATTGCGCCAGGGCTCGCGCATGGCCTGCGCCCCACCGGGCAGTGGCGCAGGCATCAGATGGGCCAGGCGGCGGTATCCCAGGTAGTCGGCGAGCAGTATCTCACCGCCCCACAGGGTGCCGTCGTCGCCCATGCCGATGCCATCGAGTGCGATGCCGATCACTGGACCATCATCCAGTGGCCAGCCATTGTCGGCCAGGCAGGCGGCGATGTGGGCATGATGGTGCTGGATCTCCTGCAACGGCAGGCCCGTCGTGGCGGCATCGTCGCGGCCGCGCTTGGTAGAGATATATTCCGGGTGCAGATCGACCGCCAGCACCTCGGGCCTGTGCTCGAACAGCCCCTCGTACAGGGCGAGGTTGTGCTCGTAATCCTCGCAGGTCTCGAGGTTCTCCAGGTCGCCCATGTGCTGGGACAGGATGGCCTGGCCCGACTTGATCAGGCAGAAAGTGTTCTTCAGCTCGCCGCCATAGGCGAGCACCTGGCGCGCCTGCGCGAAGCCGGGCGGCAGGCCGATGGGCGCGGGCGCGTAACCACGGGCGCGGCGGAGCACCTGGGTCTGGTCCCCGAGCACCCGGACCACCGAGTCGTCGACGCGATTGAGGATCTCGCGGTTGTGCATCAGGTAAATGTCTGCGACTTTGGCCAGTTTGCTTCGGGCCTGGGCGTTGTTGGTACAGGGCGGCAGCCCGCCGAGATTACCCGAGGTGGCCACGATGGGGCCTTCCAGCCGGTCCATCAGCAGGTGATGCAGCGGGCTGTAGGGCAGCATGAAACCCAGGGTATTTTGTCCCGGTGCCAAAGCCTCGGGCAGACCATGGCCGGGCAGGGCCTCGAGCAGGACTACCGGTGCCGCAGCACTGGTAAGCAGCGTCGCTTCGGTATCGCTGAGCCGGGCATATTGCCGGACCTGATCGAGGTCGACGGCCATCAGGGCAAAGGGCTTGGCCGGGCGGCGCTTGCGCGCCCGCAAGGTCTCCACCGCCTGTGCATTGCGTGCATCGCAGATCAGATGGAAGCCACCGATGCCCTTGAGTGCGAGGATGCCGCCATTGCGTACCACCCATACGGCATGTTCGATGGGGTCGCCTTCGAGCGGTCCGGTAGCATCCTCGGCCCACAGCCGGGGACCGCATTCCGAGCAGGCATTGGGCTGGGCATGGAAGCGCCGGTCGGCGGGGTCGTCGTATTCCGACTGGCAGGCGGGGCAGAGGGGAAAGGCCGACATGCTGGTGTTGGCGCGGTCGTAGGGGATCTGGCGCACGATCGACAGGCGCGGACCGCAATGGGTGCAGTTGGTGAAGGCATAGCCATGGCGCCGGTCGGCCGGGTCGGTGATCTCGGCCAGGCATGCGGGACAGGTGGCCGCATCCGGGGTGATGGGTGTGTCGAGGGTGCCGCCGCGGCTGGGGCGAATATTGAACCCGGGGCATTCGCGATAGTCGTTCCACTGGTGCTCGATGCGCTCGATGCGCGCCAGCGGTGGGCAGGCCCGGCGCAACGCAGGCTCGAATGCCTCCAGCTGAGAGGTCGGGCCATAGAGTTGCACCCACACACCTTCACCGTCGTTACAGACTTCGCCGCTCAGTTCCAAAGCGCGCGCGACATGCCAGACCGTGGGACGGAAGCCGACACCTTGCACCTGGCCGCGCACGCGCAGTGTCAGCCCTGCGCGGGGGGCGGCTTGGGTGGTCTGCGCTGGGGTCAATGGACGGTGCATACCATGCAGGGGTCGAAGGACCGGATGATGTGTTGAATACGTAGCTCGCCGCGGGCGTCACTGACATCGGTGTCGGCCAATGCCTGTTCCAGTGGGCCGGGGATGTCCGCCGCATCGCGGGGCGAGAAGTTCCAGGTGGTGGGGGCGATGATCTGGTAGTTCAAAATGTGGCCCTTGTGCACGCGTAGCCAGTGTCCGAGGCTGCCACGGGCGGCCTCCACCAGTCCCATGCCTTTCCCCTCCGTCGGTAGTTCGGTGCTCGAGCAGAAGGGTTCCCCAGGACGGATCCGTGATGCCCAGTCTTCCATCAGCGGCACCACCCGGGCCAGTTCCAGAAGGCGCGCAATCACCCGGTTGCGTACATTGCCACCGCTCTCGGCCACCAGCGCACGCACCAGGGGGTGGCCATCTACCAACTGGCGGGCGAGGGCGCCCACCTCCATCGGCTGGCCGGCCAGGCGGGGAGCCTTGCACCAGCTATAGCCTTCCTGTCCATCGGTCGGAATGGTGTTGCCCTCGAAGGGGTGGCGCGGCTCCGGATGGCCGGCGGTCCAGCTGTGGCTCAGATCCTCGGTGATCTGTGCCTGGTCGAAGGGCTGAGCGGCCTGCCTCTGCCAAGTGCCGGTGGCAAAGGCGGGTCTGTCGCCCTCGTCGTAGGCGCCGTAGCTGAGGAAGCGGTCGTGTCCGCGGCCCAGCGAGGCCAGATCGAGCTTGTCGGCCAAGCGCAAGAATCGTCCGAAGTCGCTGTCCCCATGGGTCTCGGTCCAGGATTCCAGCGCCGCGGCCGAGTCTAGCGAGACGACCTGCTCCAGGCGATCACCAAACAGGGTGCTTTCCAGAAAGATCCGAAAGGTTCGAACGACCAGACGCAGACGTGCCTGCTGGTGCGGCTCGATCGGGCGGGTGGTGCCGCCGGGTTGCAGGGCCAGCGAATGGGGCCATTTGCCTGCGAGGATGGCGGTCAGGTGCAGCAGCTCGGCGCGGGCGCGCAGGACCTCGGGGTGGGCCGTCCCCCGCTGCGTCTTGAAGCGTGCGGCGATCTCTGCGTGCCAGGGGGCGCCGGCATAGGCATCGCGCGCGAAGTCGGGCATGAAGAACAGGTAGAAATGGGTGAGGTGATCGGCCATGTTCTCCGCGGCCAGGATCAGGTTGCTGGCGAGGCGGCCGTTCTCGGCCGGCTCGGTTCCCGTCAGGTCGGCCAGGGCCCGTGCTGCCGCCACCGACTGGGAGACCGAGCAGATGCCGCAGATGCGCGGCGTATAGACCAGGGCATCGTTGGGGTGCTTGCCGTGCAGGATCTGCTCGAAGCCGCGAAACAGCGGGGAGTTGACCCGCGCCAGCACGACCCGGTCGGCCTCTGCCTCGAGCTGTACCTCGAGGTCACCTTCCACGCGGTTGATGGGACCGAGGATGCGTCGGCTGCTCATGACCCGTCCTCCGGCTCGTGCCCGGGGGGCACGCGGATATGATCGGCCACCGCGTTGAGCTTGAGGCGGCGTGGGGTGGCGGCCTTGGATAACGAGGCCAGGGCAACGAACCAGGCCTTGGGCATGTCGGTAGGCAGTCCCACGGGAATGCCGGCGATCTTGGGTGTCTGGGTGAAGGGGTGGCCGGGCTCCTCGAAGCCTGGCGAGGTGCAGTTGATGCAGGCATAGCCCCCTTCGAGGCAGGAGCCGGACCCGTTCCAGGGACGGATATTGCAATCGGCCCGTGCCTGGGTGCCCAGGCAGCCGAGGTTCTCCATCATGCAGCCCAGGTCCGACGGCTGCTCGGCGCTGGCCTTGTACTCGTAGTATTCGTTGCGGGGGCAACCGTGATGCACCAGATGGTCGGTGTAGTCGCGCGGACGCCCCAGGGCGTCCAGGCGATCGGGAGTGAGGCCGTCCAGTGCCAGTTGAGCCAGAGTATCGATCACCCAGCCGGGATGGGTGGGGCAGCCGGCCACGTTGATCACCGGCAGTCCGCCGCGGCTGCGCCAGGCGCCGCCCAGCAGGCCACCGGGTTGATCGCCGTCGTACTGCAGCCCGCAGGCCTCCGCCAGGTTGCCGCCCGCGGCGGTGATGCCGCCGAAGGCCGCACAGCTTCCGATGGCCAGGACGTGACGGGCGCGCTCTGCCAGCTTGGCGATCAGCGACATCATGGGCCGGTCGCTCCCGGCCAGCCGATGGAAGCGGCCGCTGCCGTTGGGGCCACGCATCACCGAGCCCTCCAGGCAGAGGGCGTCGAAGGCCTGTTCGCCCGATTCGAGCCGTTGCAGCAATGCCAGAAATTCGCTGCCCGAGGCCTCGCTCAACGAGGGGTGCCAGAGCAGCTCGATCCCAAGCGCGTCCAATGCGCCATACAGGTCCGGATGTTCCGCATTCAGCAGCGACATGCTGCAGCCGCCGCAGCCACCCGATTGCAGCCAGAGCACGCGATAGGGTCCTGGCGCGGTCATGCCTCGACCTCCTGCGGCAGTGTCAGGAAGAAGCGGGCACCACCCAGTTCACTGGGAGAAAACGAAAGGCTGCCGCCGCACTGCTCGCTCGCCAGACCGTAGCTGATGTAGAGCCCCAGGCCGGTCCCGCTGCCCACCGGCTTGGTGGTGAAGAAGGGATCGAAGATACGCGAAGTATGCTCGGGCGCGATGCCCAGCCCGTTGTCCTCGACTTCGAACCAGATTTGACCCTTGCCCTGGCCGGCACTCACCCGGATCACCGGATGGACCGTATCCGAGAGGGCGTCCACCGCATTCTGCAGCAGGTTGATGAGGATCTGGTGGATATGGCCCTCGTTGTTGGTCAGGGACAGGCTGTCGGGCAGTTCGCGCTCTATTCTTGGCGCCTGACTGCTGGCCTTCAGGACCCAGGTTATGGCGCGTTCGATCACCGGCACCAGGTCGAACCGCTCCGGTTGCTGCTGCTGCGGCATGGAGAAACGGCGCAGGTTCTGCACGATGCTCGAGACCCGCTCGGCCCCATCCAGAGAACCCTCCACCAAGGGCCCCATGTCCGAGAGCAGAAAGTCGATACGCAGTTCCCTGCGCAGCGATTCACGCGCCGGTTCGTCGATACCGGTATGAATAGCGTCCAGGTAGCGTTTTAGGCGCTGCTCGTAATCGGCGAGGGCGTGCATGTTGCCGTAGAGAAAGCTGATGGGATTGTTCAGCTCATGGGCCACGCCAGCGACCAGACGACCGAGGGAGGCCATCTTCTCCGACTGCAGCAGCTGTTGCTGGGTGGTCTTGAGAGTCTCGTGGGCCTGTTGCAGTTCCCGATAGGCCTTCTGCAGTTCGCCCAGCGGGCGACCGGTGATGACGAATCCACTCAGGCGGTTGTCGTGGTCGTAGCGCGGGCTGCAGTTGACCGCCAGCGGAAAGGGCTGTCCTGCGTTGTCCAGCAGCGAGACCTCACAGTCGATGACCGTGTCCGAACGGATGTGCGCCGGAAAGCCGTCGATCAGCGCGTGGTATTCCGGGGCAAACAGGGTCTTCAGGGGGTGGTCAAGGATCGATTTCTCGGGCCGGCTCACGGCCTCGACCAGCGCAGGATTGACCTTTTGTACTTGGCCGTTGATGTCGCACACGATGAGCACGTCCGAGATGGAGGAGATCACGCTCTGGATGAAACGCTGTGCATCTTCCAGGTCGGCGTTCTTCTGTTCCAGCTCGACCTGGTAGCGCACCAGATCGGCATAGATTCGGTCCATCTGGGTGATGACCTCGATCCAGGCCTGATCGTCCGTGCGCCGGTTGCGGCGCTCGGGGCCTCGGTATATTACTGACATTGCCGGAGGCCGGGGCAGAGGGGCGCTGCTATTGCTCATGCCACGTCACCCGCCAGGCTGGGGACATCACTGCCATTGCGCTCCAGCCCGTAGCGTTCGAGCTTGTTGCGCAGCCCCACCCGGGACAGGCCCAGTTCCTCGGCGGCACGGGTCTTGTTCCAGCGGTGCCGGATCAGGGTCTCGCGCAGGATGCGGGCCTCCATGGCCTCGACCCGTTCCTTGAGTGAGCCCTGCATGTCTGCCAGCTCGTCGAGCTGCAGGTCCGGTGTCTCCGGCTCGGCGCGCAAGATGTGTGGCGAGATGAGATCCGCGCCGAGATAGTCCTCGTTCGCCAGCACCAGCATGCGCTTGATCTCATTCTGCAGCTCCCGCACATTGCCGGGCCAGTCATAGTTCTGCAGGCACGCCAGCGCCTCGTCACTGATGCCCCGCACCCGCTTGCCGAGCTGATCCATGGCCTGCTCCAGTAGCGCTACCGCCAAGGGGGCGATATCCACGCGTCGCTGGCGCAGCGGCGGCATGGGAATCTTGAAGGTTGCCAGGCGGTAGTAGAGATCCTGGCGGAAGAGGCCGCGCCGAACCTCTTCCTCCAGATCATGGTGGGTGGCGGCGATCACCCGAACGTCCACCGGGACACGGCGGTTGCTGCCGACCGGGCGGACCTCGCCTTCCTGTAACACTCGCAACAGCTTGACCTGGAAGGCCGGAGAGGTGTCGCCGATCTCGTCGAGGAAGATGGTGCCGCCATCGGCCGCCTCGAACAGACCCCGACGGTCCTCCACAGCCCCGGTGAAGGCCCCTTTCTTGTGGCCGAACAGTTCGCTCTCGAGCAGCTCGTCCGGAAGGGCACCACAGTTCTCGGCCACGAAGGGTCTGTCCTGACGCAGGCTGTTGTAGTGCAGGGCGCGGGCGCAAAGCTCCTTGCCGGTGCCTGATTCCCCGGTGATGAGGACATTTACGTCATAGGGGGCGACCTGGCGGATCAGGCGGCAGGTCTCGTTCAGGCAGCTCTCGGGGCTGCGCACGATTCCGGTGTCCCAGTCATAGCGGGCCTTGAGGGTACGGCGTTTCTCGATCAGGGCCTGTTCCAAAGTGTCGGGCTTGAGTCTGAGTTCTACCGCGAGCTGTTCGTTCACACGCTGTAGGCGGAACAGTTCCACTGCGTTGGTGAGCTTGGTGATTAGCTCGTCGGGATGCCACGGCTTGGTGAGGTACTGGTAGATGCCGCCTCTGTTGATGGCCTCGATGATGTCTTCGGAGTCGGTGTAGCCGGAGATGATGATGCGCACGATCTCGGGATACTGTTCGCGCACCTGCTGACAGAACTCGACCCCGGTGACCTCGGGCATGCGCTGGTCGCACAGCAGCACCTGTATCCATTCCCGCTTCAGTATCTCCTCGGCCTCGGCGGCGCTGGTAGCGGTGTGCACGTCGAAGCGGTCGCCAAGGATGCGGCGGATGGATTCGAGCGAGCGCACCTCGTCGTCCACCACCAGGATGCTGGGCAGGGCCTCGCTCATGCGGTTACCCCCGCCCGGGACTGGCTGTCATGGGAGACATGGCCGATCAGTCGGGCCTCACGATTCAGGCGCAGCCAGCGGTACCACTGGTCCATGCCCTCGCCGGTGGTGGCGGAGACCTGCAGGATCTGGATGCCGGGATTCACGCGGCGGGCGTATTCCATGCAGCGTGCGACATCGAACTGCAGGTGCGGCAGCAGGTCGATCTTGTTCAGCAGCAGCAGGTCGGCGGCATGGAACATGTCGGGATACTTGATCGGCTTGTCCTCGCCCTCGGTGATGGAGAGGATCGCCACCTTGTGGGCCTCGCCCAGGTCGAAGGCGGCAGGGCATACCAGGTTGCCGACGTTCTCGATCATCAGCACGCTGCCCTCGGTCAGCCCCAGATGATCGACCGCGTGCCCCACCTGGTGGGCGTCCAGGTGGCAGCCCTTGCCGGTATTGACCTGGATGGCCGGCACGCCCGTGGCGCGTATCCGGTCGGCATCGTTGCTGGTCTCCTGGTCGCCCTCGATGACCGCGAGCGGAAACTCCGGCTTCAGGTCTTCAAGGGTGCGGGTGAGCAGGGTGGTCTTGCCAGAGCCGGGGCTGGAGACCAGGTTGAGGGCCAGTACCCCAAGCTGCGCGAAGCGTGCCCGGTTGGCCGCGGCATACTGGTCGTTCTTGCCCAGGATGTCCTGCTCGATCGCCACCATCCGGGCCTGGTCCATGCCCGGCGCATGGGCGCGCGCAGGACCCTTGCCATAGTGCAGGTCGCCCCCTTCACCGTGATGGTGATGGGCATGCGCATGCGCGTGCTCATGGCCCTTTTCGTGACTATGCGCGTGATCGTGGTGCGGGGTTTCCTCGCCCTCGATCCGGGTCTCCCCTTCTCCACAGCCGCAGACGGTACACATCATTCCACCTCCAGTTCCTTGATGCGCATCTCTTCGCCACCGGTCACCTGCAGCTGATAGCCACCACAGTCCGGGCAGGCGTCGAAACGCTGTTGTATGTTCACGTTCTTGCCACAGTGCATGCACCAGGCGGTACCAGGGACCCGGACGATCTCCAGTACACTGCCATCGGCGAGGCTGTTGCGGGTCACGACCTCATAACTGAAGCGCATCGCCTCCACCTCGACGCTGGAGAGCTCACCGATCTCCAGCCAAACGGTCTTGACCCGGGAGAAGCCCTGCCGGCCTGCTTCTTTCTCCATGATCTGCAACACGCTCTCGCACAGTGCCATCTCATGCATGGGCATACTCCACCCTGCAGGCGACGCAGGGGTCGATGGCATTGATCAACAGTTCGGCCACCTGCCGCCGCTCTTCCGCATCCGGCAGCGAGAGGCCGCCCAGGGACCGGGCAGCCACGCCGTCCGGGTGGAAGTTCCACTCGGTGGGAGCGAGGATGCGGTAACGGTCGATGCGATCCCCGTCGGTCTCTACATAATGGTACAGCCGGCCCCGCGCCGCCTCGCTCTGACCCAGCCCGGCCCCGGCGGTCGGTTCTTCTGACGGCGTGGCGGGTATCTCTGCGGCAGCGGCGACCTGGCGCATTCGTCGCGGCAGTCCGGCCAGTTCCACCAGGCGGGCGACCCAGCGGGCGAGCAGACCCTGACCGAACTCGCTCGCGAGTGCTGCGACCAGCGGATGCGCACGTTGCCGGGTATAGCTGCTGGTCTCGCACGGGCGGTCGTCCCAGGTGGGCTGCCGTGCAAAGTCCTCGGCGTCGCCTCCGGCGAGCCGTCCAGACATATCCTGGGCTGGAATCGCGGGCAGAGGTGTGGTTTCGCAGTGACCCTGGGAGGCCCAGCCGGCATCGCAGATGCGACGGACACTCGAGGCCGCAACACCGGGCGCCTCGCGCGACCAGCTGATCAGGGTCTGAAAGTCATCCATCTCTGTCCACTGGTGCGCGGGCATGTGATAGACCTGTGCCTCGAGCAGTTGCTCCAGGCGCCCGATCTCGGGCAGCTCGCTAGAGAACGGTGCGGCGGTGGCATTCAAGGCAAAGGGGCGCCTGTGGGGGAACAGGCGGTCGCGCAACTGCGCCACCAGGGTGCCGACCGCGGGCAGGGCACGCACCATGGGCGGCTGATCGAACAGGTGCGGCCAGTCGATCAGGATGCGCGCCAGGTGCTCACGCGCCCACTCCATCAGCACGAGCAATTCGCGTGCCTGTTCGACCGACGGGGCGGCCTGCTGTCCGAGCGCGGTCTCGCTGGCGAGGCAGGCGGTACGTGCCTGCGCCATGCCACAGATGTTGAACAGGAGAGGAATGATCTCCAGCGCCTGGGTCACGGTCTTGCCACACAGCAGCCCGGATGCACCCAGGGAGCGTTGATTCAGGATCTGCACTGCTCCGCTGGCATCTACCGGCAGCCGGATCAGGATCTGTCCCTCCAGGGACTTCATGCCGTGGAATCCTCGCGCATCAGGGTACCCCGCAGCAGCGCGCGTCGTGACACCGGCCGCTCCAGTTTCTCCTGCAGGGAGGGGGCAGAAGTACCAGACTGCAGCTTGCCGTCGTCCTCAGGGTCTGCGCGGCGGTCTTCCTGCCAAAGCGCGGTGATGGCCGCGGTGTCGATCTCGGGCAGTTCGCGGTTCTCTTCGTTGAGCAGTTCGCGCATCACCGCCTCGGCCGTTTCGACGGCAGCGGCATCGTCGGCGAATTCGAACATGGGCGAGAACAGCGAACACATCCGGTATTTCCCCAGCGCCGGCTCGTGACCGATGGTGAAACGATAGGTGCCAGAGGGAAAAACCACGGTTTCTTCGGACAGTTCAGGTTTGTCGAACCAGTCATCGCCAAGGCCGGGCAGCGACAGCAGGTTCATGCACCAGGGCGTGACCAGCACGCCCAGACAACCGTCCTCCCAGGCGCGAAAGCCGATCGCATGTATGCCAATGGCGGGATTGAGCAGTGGCAGACCGGCCATGCGGGTGGTGGCGATTTCGCGATAGACCGCTTCGACCCGGCGGGCCAGGCCGGTACAATCGAGCTTGCCTGCCGTCTGGTTCATTCGTCGATTACCATGAAATCGATCTTGCGTCCGTCGCACTCGGGACAGGTCCAGTGATCGGGCAGTTGCGCAAAGGGCGTGCCCGGCGGGATCTGCCAGTAGTCGTCCCCCTTGGCGGGGTCGTAGACGTACCAGCAGATCTTGCATTCGAGTTTGCTGTCATCGTGCAACTTGCTGTTGTCGCCCCCGTAGGAGCCGGGTAGTACCGTGTCGTCCATCTTGCTTTCCGGGCGGTTCCATAATCAATAGATCGACAGGATCTCGGTGAGGCGCTGGGCACTGTCCTCGATATCCTCGTCTGCCGCGCAGGCCACCTCCGGTACCTGGCTGATCTCCAGGGTGTTGAGGATCAGGGTTTCCTGCGAATTGAAGTATTGCACCCACCACACATGGCGGGTGCAGGTGCTGCTGATACGGCAGTTGCCATAACCCCGCGAGAGGATCACCACCGGCCCGATGCCCAGTGCATCGGCCAGGAAAAGCAGGTCCTCCTCGGTATGCGGTAACAGTGAAAGGTTGATGATGTGGGGCTCTGCGCCTGGCTGGTATTGCGGCAGCTTGTCGGCGATCTCCGCCAGCAGTGGCGGCGCGTTGTAGACATTGTCGGGGATCTGCAGTGCGCTGGTGTCGAGCGCGGCCGGACTTTCGCGGAAGGTCTGTTCGCGCACCAGACCCGGTACGTCGGCGACCTCCACGGTGTCGCGAATCACCTGTCCGTCCGTGTCCAGATAGCGTACCCGCCAGACACCGGCCAGCACCGATTCCTGGATCAGGACATCCAGGGGTGTCTCGCACTTTACACTGACCTCGCCCTCGCCCAGCAGTTGATCGATGAAGGCGAGGTTCTCCGCATCTAGGTCGTCGAGTTCGATGACCCGCGCTGGCATTCCGGCACGATAGCCTTGCAGGGCGGTCAGCAGTTCCCGGGCACGGTCCAGGCCCTGCGCCAGGTGTTCCACCTCCTCGGGCTCCGGCACCCGTGGCATGGCATAGGTGTTCATGCCTTCCGGCATCTCCATGAAGGCCATGTTCAGGCCATCGGGGTTTTCCGGCTGCGAGCCCGGCCCGACGACGACGGGAATGGAGATATCTTTCATGCTAATGACCTCAGGCAGAGACGACCGGTACGCCGAGTCCCGGCGCCGGTTGCGGTTGAGATTGCAGAATGGTGTTGATCTGAACGATGTAGTCGGTCCAGTTCTGAACCCGGCTGACGGTGCCTAGATACTGGCCTTCTCTGAGAAAGACCAGGGACGGCCACTCGGTGAAGCTGTAGCGGCTTTGCAGCTGACGCTGGGATTTCTGGCCAACCACCGCCGCGGCGAAGCGGTGACCGTACTCCTTGACCAGTTCCGGCAGGATCATTGCCACGTCGTTGCTCTCGGGAAAGCGCTCCGGGTTTTCGGTGAAGAACAGCACGCATTCCTCATTGCTGGCCAGAAAGTCGTCCAGCGTGTCTTCTTCCACCACGGGGTAGCCGTGGGTTTCGATCATCTTTTCTATCAGGGGCGATGGCATGGTCAGTCTCCGTCGTTGGATCCGGACTGCTCCAGGACGAGCAGGGAAGGGGGTTTGGGTGGTTCGCGCCCAGCGAGGTCGGCAAACAGGGCATCGATAGCCTCACTGTCCTGACCGCCTAGGGTGCCGTCCATGACCTGCCCGACTGCCTGCACCGCCCCGGCGATGCGCTGCGCCTCGGTCTCGGACAGGATCTCGCGCGCGCTATCGAGGAAAACCAGCAGCCAGGTCCCGGGGGGTACCTCGCCCACCAGCAGGGTATCGACTTCGCGGGTCTGACCCATGCCTTCGCAGCGGGCCCGACCGAATCCACTCTCGATCACCTGCATGGGGATGCCGATGCACATCAGTACTTGCCCCGGTGATCGACGTCACAACTGATGTGCGCGTCGGGATCGAGTGGATGGGGACGGTAGGCGAGTTCGAAGGCAGGCGACCTGAGCACCCGCTCGTCGCCGAACCGGCAGGCGATCTCTGGTGGCGGACGTTGACCCTCATAGACCGCTGGACGGATCTCTGCACCGCCAAGCGCCTGTTCTTCGGGGAGCGGACGACTGCGCCTGCGTGCAGCAATGCCGCGCGCGGCGAGCCATTCGAGGGCGGCCTCGATGGCCGGGCCAATGCGTTGCCGGGTCAATGGGCGCAGACCGCCGCCGTAGTCCTCGAGCTGGACCGGTTGAACGCCCACCAGCAGCAGGTCGAGCGGGCAGTGACCCAGGATCTCGGCGGTCGCTAGCACCTCCTGGAAGCCGGTCTGGTGGAGGCTCATCTTCTTGGCACCCATGAATTTCGGCACGTCATCGCCCTCGATCAGCCTCAGGGTGCCGGGTGGCAATCCATAGTCGATGGCGTCGAATACCACCAGGCGTTCGATGCCTTCCAGGTGGTGGACCAGGTAGAGGCCCTGGGTACCACCATCCATCAGCTTGATCTCGGGATCGAATGCATAGTGGCGATGCAGTTCTTCGACTGCGCGAACGCCGAAGCCCTCATCGGCCCAGAGGATGTTGCCGATGCCGAGAATCAGGGTATTGGGTTGCGTCATGTTCTCTGTCGCTCGAGTGAGGTGAAAGAAAACTATACGGAAACCCAAATAATCGGAAATTAAAATTACTTATAACATACTATTACCGATAACTAATATGCCGGATGGCAGGTTGATGCGGGTGCAATGGGTTATATCTTTCCGACAGCGATTAAGATAAAGCAAACACCATTCCGTTTTTCTTTCACTTAGATCTATCGGCTGTTCTCACTCTGATGCCCGATATCAGCAATTGGAAAGGATCTATGGGGGTGGCAAGTAATCTTCCGGTATTTGGTTTCGGCGTAAAGCAGTATTTTCTCTCTTGTACGCCAGGGTGTTACTGGGTCGTCAGCAACTCACTGATTTTTCAGCAAAATATAAATCTGGCGCGTCTCTCGCTGGTAATACTTGAAGCACAAACCACAGGAGAGCAACGTGCCAGTCAAAGAAACCTTCTACGACGTCATGCGTCGCCAGGGCATCACCCGGAGGAGTTTCCTCAAGTTCTGCAGCCTGACCGCGGCTGCCATGGGGCTGGGCCCGGCCTACGCGGCCAAGATCGCCAACGCGATGGAGACCAAGCCGCGCATCCCGGTGCTGTGGCTGCATGGACTGGAGTGCACCTGCTGCTCCGAGTCCTTCATCCGCTCCGGTCACCCGCTGGCCAAGGATGTCATCCTATCGATGATCTCGCTCGACTACGATGACACCATCATGGCGGCGGCGGGTCATCAGGCCGAGGCCATCGTGGCCGAGACCATCGAGAAGTACGATGGCCAGTTCATCCTGGCTTGCGAGGGCAACCCGGGCCTGGAGCAGGAGAACACCGGGGGCATGTCCTGCATCATTGCCGGCCGGCCCTATACCGAGCAGCTGCGCGAGGCGGCCAGGCATGCCAAGGCGATTATTTCCTGGGGCTCCTGCGCGTCCTGGGGTTGCGTCCAGGCCGCGGCGCCCAATCCCACCGGGGCCACTCCCATTCACAAAGTGCCCGGTATTGCCGATGTGCCCATCATCAAGGTGCCGGGCTGTCCGCCCATCTCGGAGGTGATGACCGCGGTCATCACCTACATCCTTACCTTCGAGCGCCTGCCGTCGCTGGACCGCCAGGGACGCCCCAAGATGTTCTACAGCCAGCGCATCCATGATAAGTGCTACCGCAGACCGCATTTCGATGCCGGCCAGTTCGTCGAGCATTGGGACGACGAGGGCGCGCGAAAGGGCTATTGCCTCTACAAGATGGGCTGCAAGGGGCCGACCACCTACAATGCCTGTTCGACCATTCGCTGGAATGGCGGCCTGTCCTTCCCCATCCAGTCGGGGCACCCCTGCATCGGCTGCTCGGAAGACGGTTTCTGGGACAAGGGCGGCTTCTACAACCGTCTGAGCAATATCCACCAGTTCGGTATCGAGGCCAATGCCGACGAGATCGGCATGGGGGCAGCGGGCATCGTCGGTGGCGCTGTGGCGGCCCATGCCGCCGTGTCCGCGTTGAAGCGCAGCCAGCACAATGGAGATGAATAAGCGATGAGTATTACCAAGACGCCGAACGGCTTTACCCTCGACGATTCCGGCAAGCGCGTGGTGGTCGACCCGGTGACCCGCATCGAGGGGCACATGCGGGCCGAAGTCAATATCAATGAGGACAATATCGTCACCAACGCCGTCTCCAGCGGTACCATCTGGCGGGGGCTGGAGGTTATCCTGAAGGGGCGCGACCCACGCGATGCCTGGGCCTTCGTGCAGCGTATCTGCGGCGTCTGTACCGGCACCCATGCGCTGACCTCGGTGCGTTCCGTGGAGGATGCCCTGGGCATCAACATCCCCGAGAACGCCAACTGCATCCGCAACATCATGCAGCTGTCGTTGCAGGTGCATGATCACATGGTGCATTTCTATCACCTGCACGCCCTGGACTGGGTGAACCCGGTGAATGCACTCAAGGCCGATCCCAAGGCGACCTCAGACCTGCAGCAAAAGGTCTCCCCGCATCATCCGCATTCGTCACCCGGCTATTTTCGTGATGTGCAGAACCGGCTGAAGAAATTCGTCGAGTCGGGACAGCTGGGACCGTTCAAGAATGGCTACTGGTCCAATCCGGCCTACCTGCTGCCCCCGGAGGCCGACCTGATGGCCGTGACCCACTATCTCGAGGCACTGGACTTCCAGAAGGAGATCATGAAGACCCGCACCATCTTCGGTGGCAAGGACACCCATCCCAACTGGTGTGTGGGTGGCGTGCCCTGTCCGATCAACGTGGACGACACCGGTGCGGTGGGTGGCCTGAACATGGTCAATCTCAACCAGGTGCACGAAATCCTGAAGCAGACCAAGACCTTCGTCGACAATGTCTACATCCCCGACATCTTGGCGATCGGCCAGTTCTACAAGGGGTGGTTGTATGGCGGGGGACTGTCGGGGCAGAACGTGCTGGCCTATGGCGACATCCCGGAGAAGGCCAATGACTACACACCCGAGAATCTGCTGATGCCGCAAGGCGCCATTCTCAATGGCGATCTCAGCAAGATCCATCCCGTCGATCACCGCGATCCGGAGCAGATCCAGGAGTTCGTACCCCATTCGTGGTACCGCTATCCCGATGGTGTGAAAGGCCTGCATCCCTGGGACGGCATCACCGATCCGCACTTCGATGTGAGCACGGCCAAGGGAAGCAGCCAGAACATCGAACAGTTGGACGAGCGCGCCTCCTATTCTTGGATCAAGGCTCCGCGCTGGCGTGGCCATGCAATGGAAGTCGGACCGCTGGCCCGCTACATCGTGGGGTATGCTCAGGGGCACGAGTACTGGACAGATCAGATCAAGCGCACCCTCAGCGTGCTCGACCTGCCGGTCAATGCCCTGTTCTCGACGCTGGGCCGTACCGCCGCGCGCGCCCTCGAGGCCCAATGGGCGGCCGACATGCAGCTGCATTTCTTCGACAAGCTGATGACCAACATCAAGAACGGCGATACCAATACCCACAGTGGTGAGATGTGGGATCCGGCGGACTGGCCGGCCGAGGCAAAGGGTGTGGGCTTCACCGAGGCCCCGCGCGGCGCCCTTGGACACTGGATTCGCATCAAGGACGCCAAGATCGAAAACTACCAATGCGTGGTGCCGACTACCTGGAATGGCTCGCCGCGCGATGAGGCAGGCAACATCGGGGCCTTCGAGGCGTCGATGATGAATACCAAGGTCGCGGTGGCCGAGGAGCCGGTGGAAATCCTGCGCAATATCCACAGCTTCGATCCCTGCCTTGCCTGCTCGACCCATGTCATGAGCGAGGAAGGCGAGGAGCTGGCCAGTGTGACCACCAGCCCCATCGGACTGTGAGGAGGAGACCATGAGCGAGATTGCACAGCAGGTGCACGAGGAGCCGGCGGTCTATGTCTATCAGGCGCCGGTACGGATCTGGCACTGGATCAATGCCTTGGCCATCACGGTACTCGCGGTGACTGGATACTTCATCGGCTCGCCCCTCCCGGCCGTGCCGGGGGAGGCCAGTGACAACTTCCTGATGGGCTATATCCGGTTCGCCCATTTTGCCGCGGCCTATATCTTTGTTATTGGTTTTCTAGGGCGAGTCTATTGGGCCTTCGTCGGAAACTCCCATGCGCGCGAAATTTTCTCCCCCCCTGTATTTCGGCCCAGCTTCTGGGGCGGGGTCTGGCATGAGCTGAAGTGGTATCTGTTCCTCGCCAAGGCTCCACGCAAGTACACCGGTCACAACCCGCTGGCGGTATTGACCATGCATGTCATGTTCGTGTGGGGCGCGCTCTTCATGATCGTGACCGGGCTGGCACTGTATGGCGAGGGGGCGGGGTATGACAGCTGGCAGTACAGCCTGTTCAGTTCCTGGGTTATCCCGCTGTTTGGGCAGAGCCAGGACGTACATACCTTCCATCACTTGGTGATGTGGGTGATTATCTGGTTTGTGATGATCCATGTCTATGTGGCGATTCGGGAAGACATCATGTCTCGTCAAAGTATCGTCAGTTCGATGATCAGCGGCTGGCGGACTTTCAAGGATCATGGCAAGATCGACGAGGAGTCGCTCTGATTGGTCTGAATCACCAAGAGCCCATTTTCTTCCCTGGCATTTGCCGGGGATTTTTTCAGAATGATTTACACGCATGATTCCAGTGGCGCGTTGAAGTCTTCGGAGATCCATACCTTCCCCTTGGCCAGCCCGAAAGGACGGCGCTTTCTCGGCTGTTCGGGTTCTACGGCCACCAGACGCGCCACCGGTTTGTTGCAGCGAGCGATGACCACTTCTTCACCACGCTCGGCAGCGGCGAGGTATTCCGAAAGATGCGCCTTCGCCTGCGCTTCTCGCCCCGGAAGCCCACCGTGGGGTTGCGCCCGCCGTCTTGGCTGGGCGGTTCGTCTTCGTCCTTCGGACGATAGCTCTTGAGCGAGGCCAGGGCCTCGATCAGTGTGCCATCCACGC
>WGBK01000342.1 GCA_015494335.1 Gammaproteobacteria bacterium
GAGCGGATGTTCTTGGGCGGCTCACTGATGATTCGATCCCCGGGATTGATGCCCGAGAGCACGGTGACGCGGGTTTCGTCGAAATCGATACCCAGACGCACCAGGCGCATGCGTGCCTTGTTATCCTTGTCGAGCACGTAAACGCTCGGCAGGCTGCCGCGACGAATGACTGCATCCTTGGGAATCACCGGCATCGGCTTGCGGGTCGAGGTGACATCCTTGATCGTCACCTCGGCATAGAGGCCCGGTCCGCCAGGGGTGCCTTCGGGCAGGTCGAACTTGACCGTGACCGTATGCTTCTTGGAATCGGCCACCGGGTAGATCTGCGCCACCCGCGCCTTGGTGCGGACATTGCCGATATCCAGTTTGACGTCCACATACTGTCCCTTGGCGAGCCCGATGATGAGCCGTGCCGGCACCTCGGCCTGGATACGCAGGTACTGGGTCAGCGCAAAACGCACCAGTGGCGTGCCCGGTTGCACGGTATCGCCGACCTCGACCATCTTGCGTACCAGTTGGCCGTCGAAAGGCGCGATGGCGCGCGCATCGCGCAGTTTGGCGTCGATCTCCTCGAGCATGGAACGCGCGCGCAAGACCGCGGCCTCGGCCTGCTTGACCTGGGAAACGGAGGAATAGAGCTCGGCATGGCGTTCCACGGTGGGGTTGCCGTAGCCCATCCAGTCACCGACATTGCGCGTGAACAGGTTGTCGAACAGGGAGGGCATGCCCATGCCCGGCATGGTACCGGGGCTCTTGGTGCGCGGTGCAATCAGCTCGCGGTTGTACTGTACCTGGGCATTGCTGAGATTGGCCTCGGCATTGGCCAGCTGGGCCAGGGCCGCGCGGCGCTTGGCTACCAGGTCGTCATCGTTGATGGCGACCAGCAGGCTGTCCTTCTTGAAGAAATCGCCCTCGGAGCCCGCGATGTATTGCACTCGACCTGGGATCTGCGCGCTCAGCGTGACTTCCTTGAAGGGGATGATGGTGCCGCCGATCTTGATCTTGTTAGCCACCTCGGCGGCTTCCACCGTCATCAGTTGCCAGGCGCCCGCCGTGGCGGAGAACAGCGACAGCGAACAGGCCAGGACGAGTGGAGAGATTCGGGAAAGGTTTCTAATCATTGTTTTTCAACCAATTGTCGTGGTACCCGACAGTCGCCCAACATTTTTTGCGACTGCAAGCCGGCCAGCACCAGCCTCAGGGATCTCTGGCATCAAGCGCTGGAGTCTATCAAGATTACAAAAACGACGCATTGACTTCGATTTATTTTTATAGCGCGGCCGTCTTCGGCCGTCGATGAAGTCGAATGCAGTATATTAGCTTATTAGCATATATTCAATCTGGATTTTTCAATCCCGGATCCTCTTCCAGGCTGCGCAGTATCCATCGTCCCAGAAGCAGATCCTCGGGATGGGTCAACTTGAGGTTGCGACGGTCGCCGCTCACCAGGCGCGGCGCAAAACCCTGCAGTTCCATCGCCGAGGCATCGTCGGTAACCACCCGCCCCTGCTCCAGGGCGCTGTGCAAGGCCTTCTTGAGCAGCGACAGGCGAAAGGCCTGGGGTGTCAGCGCCTGCCACAGCCCTTCCCGCGGCGGTGTGTCCGAGACGCGAACTTCCGCCTGACTTCCGCTGCTTCTTGCGCGTTTGAGCGTATCGGCCAGAGGCGTCGCCAGCAGGGCACCCTGCTCGTCCTGCTCCGCTGCAGAAATGAGCAGCGTCAGGTCCTCCCGGGTAACGAAAGGCCGAACCGCGTCATGCACCAGAACAAGGGCTTCGCCACCGAGATCATCCTCGAGGCGCTGCAGCGCGGACAGCACCGAATGCAGGCGTTCGGCGCCGCCCTCGCAGGTCAGCAGGGGTTTGTCGCAGCGGTAATCCAGCTTCGGCCACCAGGTATCACCGGAGGCCAGGGCCACGACCGCGCCTTCGATGCGCGGATGGGCCAGCAGACGGTCGAGACTGCGCGCCAGCAGGCTGCGCCCTTCCAGCTCGAGGTACTGCTTGGGCCGATCCGCCCCCATGCGCGAACCGACGCCGCTGGCCGGAACCACGGCCCAGACCGGAAGATTCATGGCCGCGACGCCCCGGCTGCAGGCCGGTCGATGATCTGGTAGAAGGTTTCGCCGCGACGGATCATGCCGAGATCCTGGCGTGCCTGCTCCTCGTAGGCGTCGAAGCCCTGCTGCAGGTCGAGCACGCGCGCCTCGAGCTTGCGGTTGCGCTCCTCCAGCTCGCGCAATCGCTGTTTCTGCTGCTTCAGCTCCTCGGTCAACTGCACCACCTCGGACAGGCTGCCGTCACCGAACCAGAGCCGGTACTGCAGCACCAGGAAGGCCAGCGCCAGCGCGAACAACAGCCATTTCATCGGGCGTTCTTCGCGCCGTGGCGCGGATCAGAGCTTGCGAAAGGCAGACTTGCCGGGGAAGCGGGCGCGATCGCCCAGGGCTTCCTCGATGCGCAGCAGCTGGTTGTACTTGGCCACGCGGTCGGAACGCGACAGCGAACCGGTCTTGATCTGGCCGCAGTTGGTGGCCACGGCAAGGTCGGCGATGGTGACATCCTCGGTTTCCCCCGAACGATGCGAGACCACTGCAGTATAGCCTGCGTCGTGGGCCATCGAAATGGCATCCAGGGTTTCGCTGAGAGTGCCGATCTGGTTGAACTTGATGAGGATGGAATTGGCAATCTTCTCGTCGATGCCGCGCTGGAAGATTTCCGTGTTGGTGACGAACAGGTCATCACCGACGAGTTGGATGCGGTCTCCAAGTTCGCGTGTCTGGATGGCCCAGCCTTCCCAGTCGTTCTCGGCCATGCCGTCCTCGATACTGATGATCGGATACTGGTCGACCCACTGCTTCAGGTAGTCGGTGAAACCGGCGGCATCGAAGCTGCGATTCTCGGAGGCGAGCACATAACGGCCGTCCCGGTAGAACTCGGAGCTGGCCGCGTCGAGGCCGAGGCAGATATCGTCGCCGGCGCGGAAACCGGCCTTCTCGATCGCCTCGAGGATGACCTCGATGGCTTCCTCGTTGGCCGACAGGTCCGGCGCAAAACCGCCCTCGTCGCCGACGGCCGTATTCATGCCGCGTTTCGACAGCACGGCCTTGAGTGCGTGAAACACCTCGTCGCCGTAGCGCAGGGCCTCGGAGAAACTCGGCGCACCGACCGGCAGGATCATGAATTCCTGCAGATCGACGCTGTTGTCGGCATGTTCGCCGCCATTGATGATGTTCATCATCGGCACCGGCAGGGTCACGGCCTCGTCGCCACCGAGGGAGCGGAACAGGGGCTGACTCCGCGAAACAGCAACCGCATGGGCATTGGCGAGGGATACGGCAAGAATGGCGTTGGCGCCCAGGCGGCTCTTGTTGGCGGTACCGTCGAGTTCGATCATGGCCTGGTCCAGCGCACGCTGGTCGGCGGCATCCATGCCCTTGACGCGATCCGCGATCTCGCCGTTGACATGGCCAACCGCCTTGCGCACGCCCTTGCCGCCGTAGCGCGAGGCATCGCCGTCACGCAGCTCGATGGCTTCGCGTTCGCCGGTGGAAGCGCCGGAAGGAACGGCGGCGCGTCCGCAACTGCCGTCGCTCAGCGTTACTTCGGCCTCGACCGTGGGGTTGCCGCGGGAGTCGAGGATTTCACGGGCGTGAATGTGGGTGATGCTCGTCATGTGTTTCTCCTGAAAAAAATAAAGATACTCTGGTCGCCCGCCGATCTTTTCTTGACGAGCATTAATCCCGCATCAGCCCTTGCTCATGCAGGGTCTGGCGCTTGACCGTCCGGTCCAGCACCTGGAGGACTTCGAGCAGGCTTTCCATCTGCCCCAGGGGCCAGGCATTCGGTCCGTCGCTCAGAGCCTCGTCCGGGTTCGGGTGGGTTTCCATGAACAGGCCCGAAATGCCCGCGGCCACGGCCGAACGGGCCAGTACCGGCACGAACTCCCGCTGTCCGCCGCTGCGTTTGCCCTGCCCGCCCGGCAGCTGCACCGAATGGGTCGCGTCGAACACCACCGGCGCGCCGGTTTCGCGCATCACGGCCAGTGCGCGCATGTCCGAGACCAGATTGTTGTAGCCGAAGCTGACGCCGCGCTCGCAGGCCATGATCTGCTCGTTGCCGGTGGCGCGCGCCTTCTCGATCACCAGCCGCATGTCCCAGGGCGCCAGAAACTGCCCCTTCTTGATATTGACCGGCTTGCCGGCAGCAGCCACCCGCTGGATGAAATTGGTCTGGCGACACAGGAAGGCCGGCGTCTGCAGCACATCGACCACGGAGGCCACCTCGTCGATGGGGGTGTCCTCGTGCACATCGGTGAGTACCGGCACGCCCAGTTCGTCCCGTACCCGCTCGAGGATGCGCAGGCCTTCTTCGAGACCGGGGCCACGAAAGCTGTCGCCACTGGAGCGGTTGGCCTTGTCGAAGGAGGATTTGTAGATAAACGGAATGCCGAGGCGTTCGCAGATGGCCTTGAGTTCGCTCGCGGTCTGCAGGGCCAGGGACTCGGATTCGATGACACAGGGTCCGGCGATCAGGAACAGCGGATGCTGCAGCCCGACCTCGAAACCGCAGAGCTTCATGCCTGCTCCTCTTGCGCGGCGTCGGCCGTCTCGGCGGAAACGGAATCCGCCAGCAGGATCTCGCCCTCGTGTTGCTGCTGGTGCTGCAATGCGGCCTGGACGAAACTCTTGAACAGCGGATGACCCTCACGCGGCTGCGAGGTGAATTCGGGATGGAACTGGCAGGCCACGAACCAGGGGTGATCGGAGAGCTCGACCATCTCGACCAGTTCGCCATCCACCGACACGCCGGAGATGACCAGGCCCGCATTCTGCAGCGGCTCGAGGTAGTTGTTGTTGAACTCGTAGCGGTGGCGGTGACGCTCAGAAATGATCTCGGCGCCTTCGTAGGCCCGTTGCGAGACGGTGCCGGGCACCAGCTTGCAGGGCTGGGCGCCGAGACGCATGGTGCCGCCGAGATCGGAATTCTCGTCGCGGGTCTCCACCGTGCCGTCGATGTTCTTCCACTCGGTGATCAGGCCGATCACCGGCTCCGGGGTCTTGGGGTTGAACTCGCTGCTGTGCGCATGGTGAAGGCCGGCCACATCGCGGGCGAATTCGATGACCGCCACCTGCATGCCGAGACAGATGCCCAGGTAGGGCACCTTGCGGGTACGCGCGTAGTGCACCGCGCGGATCTTGCCCTCGACGCCGCGACTGCCGAAGCCGCCCGGCACCAGGATCGCATCCAGGCCTTCGAGCAGGTGTTCGCCCTCGGTCTCGATGCGATCGGCATCGATCTTGACGATATTGACCCGGGTATGCGTGTGGATGCCGGCATGGGCCAGCGCCTCGTTGAGGGACTTGTAGGCGTCGGTGTGCTCGATGTACTTGCCGACGAAACCGATGTTGACCTCGTGTTCCGGGTGCTCGAGGGCATCCACGATGCGGTCCCAGTCCGACAGGTCGGCCTGGGGCGCGTCGAGACCGAATTTCTGGATCACGATGTCGTCCAGCCCCTGCTCGTGCAGCTCGCGCGGAATCTTGTAGATGTGATCGACATCCACCGCGGAGATCACCGCCTCAGGGCTGACATTGGTGAACAGGGCAATCTTGCGCCGCTCGTCGTCGGGTACCGGCCGGTCGGCGCGGCACAGCAGAATATCAGGCTGAATGCCGATGGAGCGCAGCTCCTTCACCGAGTGCTGGGTCGGCTTGGTCTTGATCTCTCCGGCGGCCGGGATGTAGGGCACCAGGGTCAGGTGCATGAACAGCACCTTGTCGTGGCCCAGCTCGACGCCGAGCTGACGAATCGCCTCCATGAAAGGCAGGGATTCGATATCGCCGACGGTGCCGCCGATCTCCACCAGCACGATATCGGCGTCGTTGGTGCTGGTCAGCACCGAGTGCTTGATCTGGTCGGTGATGTGGGGAATCACCTGCACGGTAGCGCCCAGGTACTCGCCGCGGCGTTCCTTGGCGATGACCGTCTCGTAGATGCGGCCGGTGGTGTAGTTGCTGCGCTTGCTCATGCGGATGCCGGCAAAGCGCTCGTAGTGGCCGAGGTCCAGGTCTGTCTCCGCGCCGTCGTCGGTGACATACACCTCGCCATGCTGGAACGGACTCATGGTGCCGGGATCCACGTTGATGTAGGGATCCAGCTTGATCATGTTGATGCTGAGACCGCGAGCCTGAAGAATCGCGCCGAGGGAGGCAGACGCAATGCCCTTGCCCAGTGATGAAACCACACCACCGGTAATGAAGATGAATCGGCTCATAAAATGACGAAAAAGGTGCTGGAAGCGAGAGTTCTGGACGGGCGGGAAGCCTAACAGATCACCCTTTTCAACTCAATGCAGATTCCCGTCTCGACCGACTCTTTGCAGGCTCTGTCAGTGCCTCCCGGCGACATCATGCTATGCTTGTGGCTCCACCTATAGCCGGAATCCAATGAAAGCGCTGATTCTCGAAAGCAGCCGTTTGTACAGGCAGCTGATCGACAACCTGCTGGCGCAACAGGGATTCGACAATGACATCACGGACGAACTCGCCACCGCCCGCGAGCTGTTGAACCAGCAAAGCTACGACCTGCTCTGCCTCAATGAAAACCTGAAGGATGGCTCCGGCCTGGAGCTGGTTCGCCAATGCCGTTCAAGCGAGACCCTGCAAGGCATACCCATACTGTTTTTCACCTCCGACACGGCCTTGGCCAGAGAGCTGAAAGAGCTCGCCGTAAATGCGGTTATCCCCAAGACCAATCTGCAGCAAATCCATGACCAGGTACTGCACTTTGTGGAACAGCAGGTCGACCCCATGTTTCGCAAAGGCCGCATCCTGCTGGTCGAGGACAGCGACAGTATCGCCGCAATGATTGGAGAGGCGCTGGAATACAGGGGCTATCGTGTCGACCATTTCACCGCAGCCGACGAAGCCTGGTCTGCCTTCGTCAACGAGGTTTCCTATGGCTCCGATGAAGCCGCCTTCGACCTGGTTCTGACCGATATCCATGTAGAAGGCAGTATCAATGGACTCGAGTTGACACGACGCATCCGCCAGGTGGAGGATGCCCGCGGATTCGTTCCAATCATTGCCATCACCTCTCAGGACAGTCCGGAGCTACGCTTGTCGCTGTATCGCGAAGGTGTCAGTGACTTTATCCACAAGCCCGTGCTGGTCGAGGAACTGTTGATCCGGGCCGGAAACCTGATCGACAACAAGCGGTTACTGGACAAGGTCCACGACCAGCGACGCGAACTCTATATTCTCGCCACCACCGACAAGCTTACCGGCTGTCAAAATCGGCACAGCCTGCTGGAATTCTCGAAAAAAATGATGGCCCAGGCCCAACGCCATGGCTTTCCGGTCAGCCTGTTGATGATCGACCTCGACCACTTCAAGCAAATCAACGACCAGCATGGTCATGCAACCGGCGACCAGGTCCTGTACGGGGTCGGGACCCTCTTGTTGCAGAGTTTTCGTGATAGCGATCTGGTGGCCCGATTCGGTGGCGAGGAGTTCGTAGTATTGATGGATCATTGCAGCGCGAAGGAAGCCTGCAGCAAGGCTGAGGAATTGCGCCAATCCCTGGAACAATTGAAGCCCGCTGGCTTGCGAGTTACCGCCAGCATCGGCGTATCCTCCCTTGAAGCCGGGCAAACAGCCGCTTTCGAGGCCCTCTTCACGGCCGCCGACGAAGCGGTTTATCGAGCCAAGGACAAAGGCCGCAATCAGGTGGCATTACAGCCTCTGCCGCACCGAAAAGACTAAGCCGGTCGCCGCGCCAGCATTACCGCGCGCGTCGGCGCCGGGTAGCCCTCGACGGTACGCGTCGAATCGGCGGAATCGAGGCACTGGGGCAGGGATTCGAAGGGCATCCACTCGGTGCCCCGCTGTTCCTCCACCGTGGTGCGGCTGACATCGACGCAGCGCACCCCTTCGAACCCCATGCGACGCATCCAGTGTTCCAGTTCGGCCACGCTGGGCAGAAACCAGACGTTGTTCATGCGCGCGTAGCGGCTTTCCGGTACCAGCACCTCGCCTCTCCCGCCGTCGATCACCAGAGTTTCGAGACACAGCTCGCCGCCAGGTCGCAGCAGGCCCTTGAGCTGGGCCAGATGATCGAAGGGCGAACGGCGATGGTAGAGCACGCCCATCGACAGCACCGTGTCGAACCACTGCAGGTTGGGCGGCATGGCTTCCAGGGTCAGCGGCAACAGGGCGATACGCGGATCGCGCAGATAATGCCAGGCAGCAAGGAATTGCAGGTTGAAAAGAACCGAGGGATCGATGCCGAGCACCAGGGCCGGTTCCTCGGCCAGCATGCGCCAGGCATGGTAGCCGTTGCCGCAACCGACATCGAGGATACGCCTGCCGCGCAGGCTTTCGAGATGGGGCCGTACGCGATCCCACTTGAAGTCGGAACGCCACTCGGTATCGATCTCGACCTCGGCGAAGCGCCAGGGGCCCTTGCGCCAGGGACGCATGCGCAAGAGGGCATCGCGTAATCGCGCGGGATCCTCGCAGCGTCCCTCGATGGTCACCGCCGGCTGATCGAAACACCCCTTCGCGCCGGCAACCGGCGGCAAATCCCGCAATGCGGCAGCCCAGCGTTCATAGTCGCCGTGGTGATCCGGCGTGAACCAGCCCCGGCTCTTTTGCTGCAGGTCCGCCGCCCAGTCCTCGAACCCGGCCTGGCGCAAGCGTAGCAACAGGGGCTCGTAATCCGGCCTGGCGGGATCGGGCGCGGGCGCGTTCATGACTTGACCGCAAGCCAGGAGACGAACAGCAGGCCGCGGAAACATTCGTCGACCGTCTGGAAACCGGCCTCGCGCAGGCGTTCGACATGCTCGGCCTCGGTATCGGGCACCAGCACTCTTTCCAGCGCGCTGCGCTTCTGACTGATCTCCAGATCGCTGTAGCCCTGGGTTTTCTTGAAGGCCTGATAGAGTTCGGTCATGCGTTGCTGCAACGCGGGATCGTCATGGCGGATCTTCTCGGTCAGCACCAGGGCACCGCCGGGACGCAGGCCCCGGTAGATGCCCTGCAACAGGGCCAGCCGCTGTTCGGGGCGAATGAACTGCAGGGTCAGGTTGAGCACGACCAGCGAAGCATCCTCGATGACTGTATCCAGGATATCGGCGCAACGCCAGTCGATATCGAGACCGGCGTGGCGCTGACGGCATTGCTCGATCATGGCCGGCGAATTGTCCACGGCGATGACCTGCGCCCGTCCTTGTGTCTGTTGGGCGAGGATACGCGAGGCCAGCCCGGTGGAGCAGCCCAGATCATAGATGCAGCTGCCGGGCTGGGCAAAGACATCCCCGTGGAGAGCAATCAACCGCAGCAACAGGTCGTAACCCGGCACCGAGCGACCGATCATGTCGTCGAAGACGCGGGCCACCTCGTCATCGAACTCGAAGGCGCGCACCTCGGACCAGGGACGCGCGAACACGCGGTCACGCGCGTTTTCTCGGGAATTGATCTTGCTCACGAAAAGAAGAAGGGCGAATGCTAGAATGTCGGCCCTTCATTATCGCACAGGAATCCGCGACGCATCATGCTGAAAAAATGCCTCTACCCCGTTGCCGGCTACGGCACCCGCTTTCTGCCCGCAACCAAGTCCATGGCCAAGGAAATGTTGCCCATCGTCGACAAGCCGCTGATCCAGTACGCGGTCAAGGAAGCCATGGATGCGGGGCTGTTCGAGCAGGCCTTCGTCACCGGCCGCACCAAGCGCTCGATCGAGGATCATTTCGACATCAGCTACGAGCTGGAAAACGAGATCCGCGGCAGCAGCAAGGAAGACAAGCTGGCGGAGATCCGCCACATCCGCGAGAACTGCGTGTTCACCTACACCCGGCAGAAGCAGATGCTGGGCCTGGGCCATGCCATTCTCACCGGGGAACCGATGATCGGCAACGAGCCCTTCGGCGTGATCCTCGCCGACGACCTGTGCATCACCGACGGCGACCCGGTAATGAAGCAGATGGCTGACCTCTACGCCGAGTACCAGTGCAGCATCGTCGCCATCGAGGAAGTGCCGAAAGAGGATACCGCCAAGTACGGCGTGATCGCCGGGGAAGCCATCCGGGACGATCTGTACCGCATCAGCGACATGGTGGAAAAACCCGCTCCAGAGGATGCACCGAGCAACCTCGCCATCATCGGCCGCTATATACTGACCCCGGACATCTTCGACTACATCCGCAACACTCCGCCCGGCGCTGGTGGCGAGATCCAGATTACCGATGCACTGCTGCAGCAGGCGAAACAAGGGCGAGTGCTGGCCTATCGCTTCCAGGGCCGTCGCTTCGATTGCGGCAGCCTGCACGGATTCGTCGAAGCCACCAACTACTGCTTCGAGAAGTTCCACAAGCCCGACGAATAGATTGACAGAACTTCCGACTACCAGCTTGGTGCCTCGGTGGCCGTTTGTGAAAATGTCTGCGGCATGGATGCCGCAGTCAAGCTTACATGGAGGTATTTACAGCGTTTTTCACGAACGGCCGCTGAGGCACGCAGTAGCAGCTCATATGGATTGACGAAGGAGTGGCGGATAGGTATCGCATCACCCCTTCCACAACCCGATCAGGCGGTCACCCTCGAACAGCAAGGGCACCCGGTCGCGCAACCAGGGCGGAACGCCCTCTTTCTGGAACAGGCGTTTCAGGCGGTGGGTCTGCGCGGCTTCACCCTGTAGCTGGGGGCGATATCGCAGGCTCTGTCCCGGCTTCAACGGATGCGATACA
>WGBK01000343.1 GCA_015494335.1 Gammaproteobacteria bacterium
CTGGTTCAGAACCTGGCCGCCAGCGCCTGGATCGCCGAACAGGTCGCCCGCTACCCGATGCTGCTGGAGACCCTGCTCTACCCCGGAGATGCGGCCGGCCGCTTCGATCGGCAGCAACTCGAACGCTCCCTGCAGCGGCAGCTCGACAATGTCCGTGGCGATACCGAGATGGAGCTGGACGTGCTGCGCCAGTTCAAGCGCGCGCAAACCCTGGTCGTCGCCAGCGCCGAGCTCGGCGGCGAGATCGACGCCATGGCGGCCGCCGGCTATCTCAGCGACCTGGCCGAAATGCTGCTGCAGGCCGTCTACCGGCTCGCCCTCGACGAACTCACGCAACTCCACGGCCAGCCCCGTCATGTCGTGGACGGCGAGCAACGCCAGGCGCGCCTCGGCATCGTCGGCTACGGCAAGCTCGGCGGGCGCGAGCTGCATTACCAGTCCGACCTGGACATCATCTTCCTGCACGACTCCGGCGACGAACAGGCCCGCACCGACGGCCCGAGGTCCATCGACAACAGTCAGTTCTTCGCCCGTCTGGCGCAGAAGATCATCTCGCGCATCACCCTGCTGACCTCCGCCGGCAAGCTCTACGAGATCGACACCCGGCTGCGCCCCGACGGCGCATCCGGCATGCTGGTTTCCACACTCAAGGCCTATCGCGACTACCAGCGGCACAAGGCCTGGACCTGGGAACACCAGGCACTGATCCGCGCCCGTTTCGTGGCCGGCGACAGCGGTATCGCAGCACGTTTTGCGGCGATACGCGAGGAAGTCCTGCGCCTGCCCCGCGAAGAGGAAAAGCTGCGCCGCGATATCGTCGAGATGCGCGAGCGCATGTACCGCGCGAAACAGCCGCCCGAGGGCAGCAGGATCAACCTCAAGCACTCGCGCGGGGGGCTGGTGGATATCGAATTCCTGGTCCAGTACCGGGTGCTTGCCGGGGCAAATAAATTTGCCAGCCTGTGCCAAACGACTGATAATATCGGGCTGTTGAGCGCGCTGCACGAAGTCGGGTTGATCGACGACGATTGCGTGCAATTGCGCGATATCTATCGCATTTTCCACCAGTGGTTACACGCCCGGGTACTGCAGAACTGCAGCGCCGACATCGAAGCAGAACCCCTGCGCAAGGAACTGGAAACGGTTCGCGCCTGCTGGCGTCGATGGTTGGGTTGACCGGCAGTAGCCCAGCACCGAGGCGCGGAGAAATACACAATGTCGATGTCGGATCGAGACGGATTCATCTGGTTTGATGGCGAGCTGGTGCCCTGGCGCGAGGCCAGGGTCCATGTGCTGACCCATACCCTGCACTACGGCATGGGCGCCTTCGAAGGCGTGCGCGCCTACCATGCCGACCAGGGCACGGCCATCTTCGCCCTCGACGCGCACACCCGCAGGCTGATCGACTCCTGCAAGATCCTCGGCATGAAGATCCCCTATTCCCACGAGGAGCTGAACCAGGCCCAGATCGACGCCGTGCGCGCCAACGATCTCGACAGCGCCTACATCCGGCCGATGGTGTTCTACGGTTCCGAGGGCATGGGCCTGCGCGCCGACAACCTCAGCGTGCATGTGATCGTCGCAGCCTGGGAATGGGGCGCTTACCTCGGCGCCGAAGGCATGGAAAAGGGCATCCGCATCAAGACCTCGTCCTACACCCGTCACCATGTCAACATCGCGATGACCAAGGCCAAGGCCAACGGCCAGTACATCAACTCGATGCTGGCCCTGCAGTCGGCCATCAACGACGGCTACGACGAGGCCCTGCTGCTCGATCCCGAAGGCTATGTCGCCGAGGGCAGCGGCGAAAACATCTTCGTCATCCGCGACGGCATCATCTACACGCCGGAAGTGACCTCGGCCCTCAACGGCATCACGCGCAAGACCCTGTTCATGCTGGCGAAGGAAGAACTCGGCCTCGACATCGTCGAGAAACGCATCACCCGCGACGAGGTCTATATCGCCGACGAAGCCTTCTTCACCGGCACCGCCGCCGAGGTCACGCCGATTCGCGAACTGGACAACCGGCCCATCGGCCAGGGCAGTCGCGGCCCGATCACCGAGAAATTGCAAACCGCCTACTTCGACCTGGTGCACGGCCGCAACGAGAAGCACCTCGACCTGCTGACCTTCGTCCGGGAGGACTCGAAATGACCAATCCCAATACCGCCGCCCATCCCGACCAGTACGCCCAGCCCAACAGCAAGGCCGCGATCGAGGTCAGGCCCGAAGACCTGCCGATCCACTGTCCCACCGAAGGCAGCGCCCTGTGGAACTCCCACCCGATGGTCTACATTCCAGTGGCCGAAAACGGCGGCGAAGCCCGCTGCCCCTACTGCGGAACCCTGTACAAGCTGACCGGCGAACTGCCCCCGGCCTGCTGAGCGGGCCGCTCCGTCCCCGATGCACAAATCAGATCCGGTCGCGCCGGTTCAGCTGTAGAACATGTCTCGGTAGAGTCCTTCCGCCCAGGCCAGGCCCGCCTGCCCGGCGCGGGGATTCCAGCGCTCGTTGAGGTGCACGCGATCGAATTCGAAGGTCTTTTCGGCCTCGTCGTACTTGTAGAAGGCGATGATGCTCATGGATTCCAGCGGGTCTATGCGCACGCCGGAGAAGCACATGGTCTGTGGGCTGCGCCAGGGAATCTCCTTGCCGCGAGCGTGAGCGGCGATGACCTCAGCCACATAGCGCGCCTCGGAATGGGCCGTGTTGCCGGACTTGGAAAAGGGCTGGGAACGGGAATCGCCGGTGATGTACACCCGCTCGTCCCCGACCAGGTTGTACTTGAAGAGATCGATGGCGGCCTCGAACTGGGCGCTGGCCGGGTCCGCCAGGCCGAATTCCTCGATGATGCGCGCCGCGCGCACCGGCGGATAGATCACCGCATCGTCGAAGGCATAGCTGTCGAAATCGGTTTCCACCGCCTTGCCCTCGGTATCCACGGCGCTGATCTCGGCACTGGGCTCGTACTGGATGATATCGCCGTAGTAATCTTCAAAGGCCTTCTTGAAGCCATCGGCCTTGATGCGGATATCCGGGTTCATGTCGAGCAACAGCACCTTGCCCTGGATGCCGCGCTTCTTCATGATCGCCGCCGCCATGCAGGCGCGCTCGTAGGGGGCGGCCATGCAGCGGTAGTTGCCAGCGGGCACCGTCAGCAGCAGCGTGCCGCCGTCGAACTGGTTGAACTTGTGCTTGATCGCCATGATCTCGGAGGCGCTGGCGAAACCGGCCGGGTAGTGCATGCGCAGGTAGTGTTCCTGATCGGGATCCTCGACGCCGATACGGCCGTAGTCGTAGTCGATGCCCGGCGCCAGCACCAGGTAATCGTATTCGATCAACCCCATCGTCGTAGCCAGCAGGCGTCGTTCGCGGTCCAGGCCGATGGCCATGGCGTTGACGAACAGATAATCGTTGTTGCGCGCCGCATCGACGTAACTGTGGGTGAGGAACTCCAGATCCACCTGGTCCGCCATCCACACGTTGCTGATGGGACAGGATACGAACTGGTCCTTGCGATCCAGCAGAACCACATCGAAATCGGGGTTGAAGCGTTTCAGGTACTTGGCCAGGGTCAGGCCGGACCAGCCGCCTCCGACCACCACGACGCGGGCTCCTCTTGCCTTCGGCAGCTCGGCACGGCGGCTCAGGTGTCCAAGCACCGTCGGTGCCATCAGGGAGGATTTCTCGTCCTCGGCCGCCAGAGACGGATTCACGGCCACGCCGCCGGCCAGAGCCGCGGAAGCCTGCAGGAAACGGCGACGATCGAGCCGGTTTTTCGATTTCTTGCTCATCGGGGCCTCCTCAATTGAAATCGGTATTGCGCCAGTCCAGCGACGGCGCCAGCTTGTCCTTGGGCACGGGCAGCCAGGACACGAAGTTGATTACCTTCTTCAACTGTGCCTCGTCGAGACTGCCGAGAATGGCCGTCATGGTCGGGTTGACCTTGCGCAGGCCGCTACGAATCAGCCCTACCTGCCGCATCAGATAGGGAAAATGCTGACCGCGCAACATCGGGATTGCCTTCTCGTTGTTCCCTTCGCCGTTGGGTCCATGGCACTGGGCGCAATTCTGCCGGTAGAGCCGTGCGCCTTCCTTGTATTCCTTGCGGTGCTCTCGCCACGGACCCTTCTGGTGGCGCGGGTGCATCGGCAGGCGCGAGATATAGGAAACCACATCCACCAAGGGCTGATAACCCGTACCCAGGGTTCGCTCCTGCACGAAGGGATACATCGCCGGGTTGTCGCGCTCGCCACTGCGGATGCGCATCAGCTGGTCGAACAGTACCTGCCGGTGCTGGCCGGCAATCTGTGGATAGGCTCCATCGTTGCTGCCCCAGCCTTCCGGCAGATGACAGGAGGCGCAGATTTCGTAGAGCCGCTGGCCGTTGCGCAGGTCGGGCTCGATGGTGAGACGGATGGTCATCGGGTCCGCCGCTCGCAGGGCCGTCGACGACAGCAGGAGCAGCAGCCACAGGGGGAGCGAAAGCTTCATGCGGTATTTCCTTCGGGTGGTGGCCAGGTTGTCGTTATGCCCTGAGCATACTGCAAAAACCGGTATTCACGCTTAACTTAAATCAACTGGCCAAATTCCGCAAAGACCGGTTTGCAGTACCCTATTATTCCCTTTTGCGCACAAAAAAGCCCCGCAACCCGAAGGTTGCGGGGCTTTCGGCTTTCGCAGGAAAGCGGGTGGCTTACATCATGCCGCCCATTCCGCCCATGCCGCCCATGTCGGGGGCTGCCGGGGCTTCTTCCTTCGGCGCTTCGGCGATCATGCACTCGGTGGTGAGCAGCAGACCGGCCACGGAAGCCGCGTTCTGCAGAGCCGAGCGGGTGACCTTGGTGGGATCCAGGATACCCATCTCGATCATGTCGCCATACTCGCCGGTGGCGGCGTTGTAGCCGTAGTTGCCTTCGCCGTTCTCGACTTCGTTGGTGACCACGGAAGGCTCGTCACCGGCATTGCTGACGATCTGACGCAGCGGCTCCTCGAGGGAACGACGCAGGATGGCGATACCGACATTCTGATCGTCGTTGTCGCCGGTCAGGCCCTCGATGGAAGCGCGGGCGCGGATCAGCGCTACGCCACCGCCGGGTACCACGCCTTCCTCGACCGCGGCACGGGTCGCGTGCAGCGCGTCTTCGACGCGGGCCTTCTTCTCCTTCATTTCGACCTCGGTGGCGGCACCGACCTTGATCACGGCAACGCCGCCGGCCAGCTTGGCCACGCGTTCCTGCATCTTCTCCTTGTCGTACTCGGAGGTGGATTCCTCGATCTGGGCCTTGATCTGGGCGATACGGGCCTGGATTTCCTCGGAAGAACCGGCGCCATCGACGATGGTGGTGTTCTCCTTGGTAACGGTCACGCGCTTGGCGCTGCCAAGATCGTCCAGGGTCGCCTTCTCCAGGCTCAGGCCGACTTCCTCGGAAATCACCTGGCCGCCGGTGAGGATGGCGATATCCTGCAACATGGCCTTGCGGCGGTCACCGAAGCCCGGAGCCTTGACGGCGCAGACCTTGACGATGCCGCGCATGCTGTTGACCACCAGGGTAGCCAGGGCTTCGCCTTCGACATCCTCGGCGATGATCAGCAGCGGCTTGCCGGCCTTGGCCACGGCTTCGAGCACGGGCAGCAGGTCGCGGATGTTGGAGATCTTCTTGTCGAACAGCAGGATGAACGGATCCTCGAGATCGCAGGTCATGGTCTGCTGGTTGTTGACGAAGTACGGGGACAGGTAGCCGCGATCGAACTGCATGCCCTCGACCACGTCCAGTTCGTTGTCGAAGGAAGAACCTTCCTCGACGGTGATGACACCTTCCTTGCCAACCTTCTCCATCGCCTCGGCGATGATGTTGCCGACGGTGGCATCGGAGTTGGCGGAGATGGTACCGACCTGGGCAATGGCCTTGCTGTCGGCGCAGGGGGTGGACAGCTCGCGCAGGTAATCGACGGCGCTAAGAACGGCCTTGTCGATGCCGCGCTTCAGGTCCATCGGGTTCATGCCGGCGGCGACGGACTTCATGCCCTCGCGAACGATGGCCTGGGCCAGCACGGTTGCGGTAGTGGTACCGTCACCGGCCACATCGGAGGTCTGGGAAGAAACTTCCTTGACCATCTGTGCGCCCATGTTCTCGAACTTGTCTTCCAGTTCGACTTCCTTGGCCACGGATACACCGTCCTTGGTCACGGTCGGCGCGCCGAAGCTCTTTTCCAGAACCACGTTGCGGCCCTTCGGACCGAGAGTCACCTTGACGGCGTTGGCCAGGATGTTGACGCCATTGACCATGCGGCTGCGCGCATCGTCACCGAATCTTACTTCTTTTGCACTCATTTGCAGTAACCTCTTGAATTGGGTTCAGTTATTCAACAACAGCCATGATGTCGTCTTCACGCATGATCAGCAGATCCTCTCCGTCCACCTTTACTTCGGTGCCGGAATACTTGCCGAACATGACCTTGTCGCCGACCTTCACATCCAGCGGGCGAACCTCGCCGGATTCAGTGATCTTGCCGTTGCCGACGGCAACGATCTCGCCGGTGCTCGGCTTCTCGGCTGCTGAATCGGGAATCACGATGCCACCGGGGGTGGTGCGTTCTTCTTCCATGCGCCTGACGACTACGCGATCATGCAAGGGACGAATACTCATGTTTGATAACTCTCCTGGTATGGGTTGATGATTGCTGTACCGGCGACTGCCTCGGGCAGCCTCCGGTCGAGATTTAGCACTCTCTGTTGGCGAGTGCCAATCATAGTCAGCGATTGGACTTCGTCAAGCCATATTGGGTGGCCCGACGGGTTTTCAAGACCTGTATGAAAATTTTTTCAGCGATCCTCGTCTTCGACGCGGTATTCGACATCCTCGATCAGCCGGCCATCTTCGCCGCGGGTCTCGCGATGGTAGCGACCCTGCACCGTGAACTGGCCCGAGGCCATCAGACGATCGCGCAACAGGCCGATGACCCAGCGGCGGAAGGCCGGGATCAGCAGCAGAAACCCGAGCGTGTCGGTGACGAAGCCGGGCGTCAGCAGGAAAGCGCCAGCCAGCACCAGCCCGATACCCTCGAGCAATTCCTCGGCGGGCATCTGGCCGCTCTGCATGCGCTGCTGTGCCCGCGCCAGCGTGGCGATGCCCTGCATGCGCAGCAACTGCACGCCGATCACCGCCGTCAGCACCACGAACAATACGGTCCACAGGGCGCCGATCACCTGGCCGACCTGGATCAGCACATAGATTTCGACGATGGGAACAACCAGAAAGATCAGGGCCAGGACTGGAAACATGGATACCTCGGGTTATAGAATGCGCGCTCTGGCAGAGTGGACTTGGAACGACTATCCTGACAGTTCGTTCACTTTGCAAGCCGATAACGATAAAAAAAACATGCCATCCTCCACCGATCGCCCCGTAACGCAGCCCCTGCTGATGCTGACCACCTGGCCCGATCGCGAGGCGGCCGAGCGCGCCGCCGAGGACTGGGTGAATAAAAGACTCGCCGCCTGCGTCAACATACTGCCGCGTATGCAGTCGATTTATTGCTGGGATGGGGAACTGCAACACGGAGAAGAGCATCAGATACTCATCAAGACGGACAGCCGCCGCGCCGATGCCCTGCAACAGGCCATCGTCGAGGCGCATCCCTACGAATGCCCGGAAATCATCCGCCTCGAGATCAGCGGCGGCCACGAGCCTTACTTGAACTGGATTACAACAGGTACCTCTGCATGAACCCGATGAAACGCTCCCTGACGCTGCTGCTGTGGCTCGCATTATCCTTCCTGACCCTGACCGGCCAGGCCCAGCAGCCGGGCTTTCAGAACGACGCCCCGGACGAATTGCTGCCGCCTGAGCAGGCCTTCCGCCTCAGCGGACGCATGGATGGCGACCGCCTGATCGCCGAATACCGCATTGCGCCGGGCTATTACATGTACCGCAAGCAGTTTGCCTTCGACTCCGAAACCGACGGCGTCGAACTGGGCCAGGCCGAAATCCCGCCCGGCCACAAGAAAAAGGACGAATTCTTCGGCGAGGTGGAAACCTACCGCGACACGGTGACCATCAGCGTGCCAGTCACCTTCCAGGGCCAGCCTCCGGCCGAGATCCGCGTCAAGGCACGCGGCCAGGGTTGTGCCGACATGGGCGTCTGCTATCCGCCCCTGTTCCAGACTCTGAAACTGCAGCCAGGCAGCAACGCCACGGTGATGGCCGAGCCCTATCAACGCCCCGCCGACATCAAGAAACTGGCCCAGGCCGGGGATGCTACAGCCCCGACCACCCAACCCGCCCAGGATCCGCTGCAGGCATTGCTTTCGCTTCCCGCGGCCAGCGAAAAACCGGCCCAGGCACAGACACAGCAACCGGCATCGCCACAACCTTCCAGCAACGCCCTGTCCCTGCTGCAATCCTTCGGTGACGACATCGGCCTCGACGACGAGGAAGAGATTCCGTCGCCGGACCAGGCCTACCGCATCAGCGCGCGGCTGGTCGATAACAACACCATCGAGACCGATATCCTGATTCGCGACAAGACCTATCTCTACAAGGACAAGTTCGGCACGCAACTGGCCGCCGGTTCCGGGGTCGAGGTCACGCCGCCGACCCTGCCCGAGGGCGACATCAAGAACGACGAGTTCTTCGGCCGCATGGAGGTCTACCACAACTCGGTACAGTTCCCGATCCAGCTCAAGACCCAGGGCCAGGCCAGCCGCGAATTTGCCGTGGCCCTGAACTACCAGGGCTGCGTCGAGGACAAGATCTGCTACCCGCCGATGACCAAGTTCCTGAAAGTCGATCTCGACAAGGGATCGGTGGACATCCTCGACGAAAAGCCTGATCTCCCGGACAGCGCAGGCAGCACCTCCTCTTCTGCAGATACCCCGGCAGCACCGCAGACAGCGTCCCCACAAGGTGAATCCAAAGCCGCTGAACCCAGTGCTTCCGCACCCGCGGCCACCCTCGGCCAAAGCGAACAGGATCGCTTCAACAACATCCTCAGCCAGGGCAGCCTGTGGCTGATCGTGTTCTCCTTCTTCATCGCCGGCATCCTGCTGACCTTCACTCCCTGCGTGTTCCCGATGATCCCGATTCTCTCCGGCATCATCGCCGGCCAGGGCGACCGCATCACCACCCGCAAGGCCTTCACGCTGTCGCTGGTCTATGTGCTGGCGATGGCCACCACCTATGCCATAGCCGGGGCCATCGTCGGTTACTTCGGTGCCGAGTTCAACATCCAGGCCTGGTTCCAGGATCCGCTGATTCTGAGCCTGTTCGCGGCGCTGTTCGTGGCCCTGGCGCTGTCCATGTTCGGTTTCTACGAGCTGCAGATGCCCGCCTTCATCCAGAGCCGGGTGACCGAGATCAGCAACCGCCAGCACGGTGGCGAACTGGTCGGTGTCGGCATCATGGGCAGCCTTTCGGCATTGATCGTCGGCCCCTGCATCACCGCTCCGCTGGTCGGCGCGCTCATCTTCATTGCGCAAACCCAGGATGTCGTGACCGGTGGCGTGGCCCTGTTTGCCCTTGGCCTCGGCATGGGCGTTCCGCTGCTGGTGGTCGGCACCGCCGGCGGCAAGTTCCTGCCCAAGGCCGGCACCTGGATGGATGCGGTCAAGGCGGTATTCGGCGTCGGCCTGCTGGCCATCGCCATCTGGATGCTCGAGCGCATCCTCCCGGTAGAGATCACGATGCTGCTGATGGCCCTGCTGATCATCGTTTCGGCCATCTACATGGGCGCGATAGAAACCCTGCCCGAAGGGTCCTCGGGCTGGCGCAAGCTGTGGAAGGGCCTGGGCTTCGTGCTGCTGGTGTACGGCGTGTTCTATCTCTACGGCGTGGCCGCAGGCAGCAGAGACCTGATCCAGCCGCTGAAAGGTCTCAACAAGGCCACGGTGATCCAGACCGCCGGCGGACCGGGAGCAGCTGCCGCCAAGCCCCTGCCCGACCATGTCATCTTCCAGCGCATCAAGGGCATCGACGGTCTCGAGAAGGCGCTGGCCCAGGCCAAGGCCAAGGGCCAGCCGGTGATGCTCGATTTCTATGCCGACTGGTGCATCAGCTGCAAGGAAATGGAGAAATACGCCTTTACCCATCCCGATGTGCTGCGTGCCCTCGACGGCTTCCTGACCATCCAGGCCGATGTCACTCCCAACGACGCCACCGACAAGGCCCTGATGAAGTCACTGGGCATTTTCGGCCCGCCGGCGATCCTGTTCTACGATCGCAACGGCAAGGAGATTCCCGGCAGTCGCGTGGTCGGCGCCATGAGCGGCAAGGAGTTTGCCGAGCATATCGTCAAGTGGACCGCGAACCGTTGAATCACCGGGCGGATCGCGGCGCCCTTTGCGGCGAAGTTTGCAGAGAACGTCCCTGCAACTGCAGAAAACTGGACACGATCATGCGCCCATGTGACAATTACGCCACCTTTTGAACCGCCCCGGCGCCAGTCCCCGATCATGCCCGACATTCTGGTCATTCACGGCCCCAACCTGAACCTGCTGGGTCAGCGCGAACCCGGCCATTACGGTTCCGACAGCCTGCAGGATATCGATGCCGAGATGGCCGAGCTGGCCCGCGACCAGGGCGTTTCACTGGCAACCTTCCAGTCCAATCACGAGGGCGAGATCGTCGACCGCATTCACCAGACCCTGCGCGACGGCGTCGACTTCATCCTCATCAATCCCGGTGCCTATACCCACACCAGCATCGCCATTCGCGATGCCTTTCTCGCCTGCCGCAAGCCGTTCATCGAGGTCCATCTCTCGAATGTGCACGCGCGCGAGGAGTTCCGCCGGCAGTCCTACCTGTCGGACATCGCTGTCGGCGTGATCAGCGGACTCGGAAAGGACAGCTACCTGCTGGCCCTGCTGGCCGCCATCAGCCGCATTCGGACCCCAGAAACTTCACGATAAGAAGAGATCACCATGGA
>WGBK01000344.1 GCA_015494335.1 Gammaproteobacteria bacterium
GAGCGGCTCACAAAGTTAAAGCCCCCGGCTTTGCCGGGGGATACTTACTGGCTGTGAGCAGTGTCATCCGAGGTCTCCTAAGTGCTTGATTTTGGCTAATTCTGCATGTACTTATTGTAACAGATTCAATGGGTTATTGCTTAACTTACTGGCATTGGTCGATAAGTAGATTCAAATGGCTGTGAGCAGCGTCATACGCAGTCTCCCTGGTGCTTGATCTTGGCTAATTCTGCATGCGCTTTTTGTAATAGATACAATGGGTTATAGCTAAACTTACTGGCATTATCCTTGACCCCGTTTTTTCCCGACCCCAGGGCACCTCGACGAAGTCGAAAAGACAGCGAACCGCACCGACCGCCTGGCGGAATAACCAGTCGGTCTTGTAGCCTAACCCATCTTCAGTGGCCGCCCGCCCAAAGTTCTCGTAACTCATTGATTTATCCCTTTACCTGAAAATAAATATTGCATAGAAACAATGTGTTACATTTTTCAGATCGGAACGTAGTGCCATAATATGTGTTTTAGGGGTTGTTTCCCCCACCCGTTTGCGCCATCCTCGGGCCATGTACATTCGTTGCACCACCATCAAGAGCAAAGGGTCCGGTGAACCCTACAAAACCTATCGGCTGGTCGAGTCCGAGCGGGTAGAGGGGCAGGTCAAACAGCGCACGCTGCTGAACCTGGGACGGCATTTCGATATCCCCAAACCCCAATGGCGGGATTTGTCCCAGCGTATTGCGGAACTGCTCAACACCCAGCAGGGCAGCCTGCTGCCGGCCATGGAACTGGATGAGGCGCTGGAAGCGAGAGCGCAGCGCTATGCGGCGCAGATTCTTGTCGCCCGTGGTCAGCACACGGCATCAGCGGGCACAGAGGATACCTTCGAGTCCGTGGCCGTCGATACCCTGGAAATGGTGCGCCCGCGCCGGGTGGGTGTTGAGCAGCTGGCCCTGCATGCCATGGAGCAGCTCAAGCTGCCCGAGAAGCTTCGGGAACTGGGGTTCAACCGCCATCAGCTGGCCGCCGCCCTGGGGAATATCATCGCCCGCATGGCGTTCCCGGCCAGTGAACGCGCCTCTCTGGCGTGGTTACAGCAGCGTAGCGGTCTGGGGGAACTCATGGGTTATGACTTCGAATCCATGGGACTGGATCGCTTGTATCAAGCCTCCGATCAACTCTGGAAGCACCGTGAGGCGCTGGAAAGCCATCTCTATGGCCAGGAAGCCTCCCTGTTCGGCTTCGAAGAAACCATCACCCTATATGATCTGACCAATACCTTTTTCGAAGGCGAAGCCAGACAAAACCCCAAGGCCCAACGGGGCCGTTCCAAGGAAAAGCGTTCTGACTGTCCATTGGTGACCCTGGGCCTGGTGCTCGACGGCAGCGGCTTTCCCCGCAAGAGCGAGATCTTTGCCGGCAACGCCAGTGAACCCCAAACCCTGGATGCCATGCTGACCGGGCTGGGAGCGGGCGCCAACACCACCGTTGTTCTCGATGCCGGCATCGCCACGCAAGACAACATCGACTACCTGGTGACAAAGGGTTACCGCTATCTGGTGGTCTCGCGCAAGCGCAAACGCGATTTTGATGAAGAGCAGGCTACCCTGGTCAAGGATCTTCCGGAACAAAGCATCAAGGTCCAGCGGGTGGTCAATGAGCAGACCGGCGAGGTGGAACTTCGCTGTCACTCCCAGCGGCGGGAAAAGAAAGAACAGGCCATGCAGGACCGGGCGGCCGAACGCTTTGAAGCCGCCCTGCAAAGTATGGCCGACGGCCTGCACAAGAAAGGAACCACCAAACGCCACGACAAGATACTCGAGCGCATTGGCCGCCTGAGAGAAAAATACGCCCGCGCGGCCCAGCACTATGAGATCACCGTAACCCCCGATCCCCAATCCGACAAGGCCGCCAGCATCACCTGGACGCGCTTGGAAAAATCCCATACCCAGGCAACCCATCCCGGGGTTTACTGCCTGCGCACCAATCTGATCGATTGGGATGAAACAACCCTGTGGCGCACCTATACCCTGCTCACGGACCTGGAAGCGGTATTTCGCAGCCTGAAAAGCGAGTTGGGGTTGCGCCCCATCTACCACCAAAAGGAAAAACGGGTCGATGGCCACATCTTCATCACCCTGCTGGCCTACCATCTGGTGCATACCCTGCGCAGCCAACTGAAAACAAAGGGTATCGATGACAGCTGGCAAACCCTGCGCGCCAAAATGGAAAACCGGCAACGGGTTACCGTCGTTCTTGAACGTAAAGATGGCAAAACCATTCACCTGCGCAAGGCCACCCGCGCCGAGCCATGGCAGAAAGCAATCTATGATGCGCTGGGCATTGAAGCCCAGCCAGGGCCGACGCTGAAGACGGTCGTTTAGTCTTATCCCGCAAAAAACAAATTTGTAGTGCCATAACAAGGGCGCTGGAGAGCCTATCTATCTGTTTTTACTTGGAATTTGGTCGTGGAAAACTGAAGATGGGTTAAGCCTTGACAGTGCGGGCACAACCGGCCTGTCCGCCGGATCGCGGTTAAAAACCGCTCCCACGGCGGTAAGTCAACTGTCGAAAACGCCCGCGCCCTCCCAGTTGTCCGGCACCAGCTCACGGTAACGTCGCGTTACGTCCGCGCTGTCGTTCAGCACCGCGCCGCGTGTATCGGATAGCCAGGCATGCGCCGCGAGGCCATCGCCCCGCCGGCTGTTCACGCCGATATGCACGCGGCTGGCAATGCCCCTGCGCTCCAACAGGCATTTCTCCGCCAGGGTGCGCCGCAGGCAGTTCATCGGCCGGAGATGATGGCGCGCGGCGATCTCGGCCAGGCGGATCAGCCGCCGGCAATCGCGAGTGGTGTCATCGTGAGTTCGGGTACCGAGCAACGATCGCCACTTCCGGTAAGGCTGCCGACGGATACGCCAGTCCACCCATAACAGCGTCAACCAGGCCTCGGCAAGCACCGCGATGTCGCGCGGCGGCAGATGCCGCAAGCGGTCCGGCACTAGGCCTCGACCGCCTCGGCGAGGCCGTGCGTCACCAGCTCGTCGAGCAGTGTCAGCAGATCGCGACGCGCGGTATCCTCGCTGACCTCGTAGCCGGCGGCGATATGCGCCACGGTGTCATCGATATCGCCGCTCTGGCGGAAACGCCCGAGCATCTCGCTGCCGACCTCGTTGAGGGTGAAGTAGCGGCCGCTGTCCGGGTCGAGGATGACCATCTCCTCGTTGACGGCCTGCAACAGCAGTTGCTCCGAGATGCGATAGTTTTTCATGCCCTTCCCATTGCTTCGTTGTCTTTCAATCCACGTCCGTTACCGGCTTCAGTTCCCCGTCCGCCAGCACGAAGCGGCGATCCGCCAGCGCCAGGATAGCCGGTCTGTGGGTGATGATGATAACGGTGCGCTCGTCGAATATCGAGTGGCAGGCGTCGATCATCGCCTGCTCGCCACCCGGGTCGAAGGTCGCGGTGGCCTCGTCCAGGATCAGGATCGCCGGATCCAGCAGCAACGCGCGGGCCAGC
>WGBK01000345.1 GCA_015494335.1 Gammaproteobacteria bacterium
TCACCGAGGCGCGTGACGAGCACAGCCGCGACCAGTTCTGGCTGACCGAGCACGAGCCGGTCTATACACTGGGTCTCAACGGACGCCGTGAGCATGTGCTGAACCCGGGCGACATTCCGCTGCTGCAGATCGATCGTGGTGGACAGGTCACCTATCATGGTCCCGGCCAGCTGGTGCTCTACACCCTGGTCGACCTGGATCGCCTCGGCCTCGGCGTGCGCGATCTGGTCAGCGCCATCGAGAACGCGATGATCGCCCTGCTGGCCGAATACGGCATCGAGTCCCATGCGCGACCGGAAGCGCCGGGGGTGTATGTTGGCGAAGCCAAGATCGGGGCGCTGGGTCTGCGCGTGCGCAAGGGGCGCAGCTACCACGGGCTGAGCCTGAACCTGGACATGGACCTGTCGCCCTTTGCCGGCATCGACCCCTGTGGCTACAAGGGCATGCCGGTGACCCAGCTCAGCGACTGGGTCGATGACTTTTCCGTCGCCGAGCTGCGTCAGCGGCTTTGCGACCATCTGATCGAGAAACTCGACTATGAAAAAGACCGATAGAGTGGAGCAGGGCGTCAAGCTCAAGGGCGCGGACAAGGTCGCGCGCATCCCCATCAAGGTAGTGCCGAGCCAGACCCTGCAGCGCAAGCCGAGCTGGATTCGCGCCAAGGCGCCGACCAGCGAACAGGTGCAGCAACTGAAGAACACCCTGCGCGAGAACAATCTCCATACCGTCTGCGAGGAAGCCGCCTGCCCAAACCTTGGCGAGTGCTTCTCCAAGGGCACGGCCACCTTCATGATCATGGGCGATATCTGCACCCGCCGCTGCCCCTTCTGCGATGTCGGCCACGGCCGCCCCAATCCGCTGGATCCGGAGGAGCCGGAGAATGTGGCCCGCACCATCCGCAACATGAATCTGCGCTATGTGGTTCTGACCTCGGTGGATCGCGATGACCTGCGCGACGGCGGGGCGCAGCATTTTGTCGACTGCATCCGCAGTACCCGCGAGCACAATCCCGAGATCCGCATCGAGATCCTCACCCCGGACTTCCGCGGCCGCATGGACCTTGCGCTGGACATTCTCGGCCAGGCGCCGCCGGATGTGTTCAATCACAACCTCGAATCGGTGCCGCGCCTGTACCGAAAGATCCGGCCCGGCGCCGACTATGCCTGGTCGCTTACGCTTCTGCAGCGCTTCAAGCAACGGCATCCCGGGGTGCCCACCAAGTCCGGCCTGATGCTCGGACTGGGCGAGGAGCTGGACGAGGTGGAACAGGTTCTGCGCGACCTGCGTGAACACGGTGTCGACATGCTGACTCTCGGCCAGTACCTTCAACCGAGCCGCGATCACCTGCCGGTCGAACGCTTCGTCACCCCCGAGGAATTCAAGCAACTTGAGCAACTGGCCTATAGTCTGGGTTTCGACCAGGTGGCCAGTGGACCCATGGTGCGCTCCTCCTATCATGCCGATCTGCAGGCAGAAGGATTGCTGTAAATCTCATTCGGTTTTGAACTGGCCGGTTATTTCGTTGAGGGTTATTACTTGTGTCCTCATCTGGTCGACCACCTCTTTCGCAGAGGTCATGTTGCAGGTTGTTTTCTCTGCGCTCTGGCGGATCAGACTGATGTCGCTGACAATGGTCTGGGCAACCTTGTCTTGCTCTCTGGCATGGTGGGAAATGGTCGTGCTTCGCTCCGAGATTTGACTCATCAATTCAACGATGGATCCGAAGGCCTTGTCCGCGCCTCCGGCTTTTTGCAGGGTCTCATCGGCAAGTTGGGCACTTGAAGACATGGATTGAACCGCTTTTTCAACGCCTTCCAGCAGTTTGCTGATCATATTCTGGATTTCTTCAGTCGAGGTTTGAGTGCGACCAGCCAAGGTGCGGACCTCATCGGCTACAACGGCAAAGCCTCTCCCCTGCTCACCGGCTCGAGCCGCCTCAATGGCCGCGTTGAGGGCGAGCAGGTTTGTTTGCTCTGCAATGCCCCGAATCACATCCAGTATCCCTGCGATGGCCTCGCTGTGACGCTCCAAATCCTGTATGGTAGTGCTGGTCGCCCCGATCTGGTTCACTAGGCTGTTGAGGTGGGCAGTCGCTTCCTGAATGGTTGCCTGTCCTTGGTGAGTTTGTTTATGGGTATCCTCGCTTGCAGATGCCACTTCAGAAATATTGGCTGCGATTTCTTTTGCGGAGGTGGCCATTTGCTCTGCCGTAACGCCCAGCTGATGGGTTGCGCTCTGTTGATCGAGGGCGCTTGCAGAAGCCTCGTCGACATTGGTTTCCAACTGTCCCGTGTTGGTTAGTAGCTGTTTGGCGCCCTTCTTGACCAGCTTCGTGCTATCCAGCATTTTCTGACGCATGTCATCCAGACTTTTTGAAATCTGCCCCACTTCGTCCTGCTGGTCGCTGGGCAAACCATGCGTAAGATCGCCTTCTCCGATACGAGATATCTTTGGCATGATGTCAACCAGGGCTTTGAGTCGATGATGAACAAGCCAGATGATAGCGGCGAGAGACAGGAACATTGCCAGGACTGAAAAAAACAGTGTCTGGCGGGTTTTGTGGGTGAGTATTTTTTCTGCTTCGGCTTCTTTGCGCCCCAGATCCAGAATTTTCCCCAATAATCGATCCACTTCAGAAGCCAATTTTTCGGCAGTCTTATCGAAAGTCGACATCATGGGGTTTCCAGCAGCTGCTCCCCCTCGGACATAAGCCTCTGCCATCCTTTTTCCTGCTGCATAGTAGGCTTCAAAGTCATTTTCTATCCTGCCATCTCCTATTCTTAGCTCGGGCGCAAGGCGTTGAATTTCCTTTAGGTCTTCATGGAATTTTAAAGCGTAGGTCTCGGCTTGTTGAAAGCCATCATCCAGGCCGTCCTGTCCCCGAGTTGCGCTGATGTCAGTGAGCCATTGCTGTACCTGAACGATATCCAGCTTAAGGTCATGAGCCAGGTCCATCAGAGGAAGATCCTTGTCTGTGAGTGTATCAGCGGCCTCAGCCAATCGTTGGCTGTCCCTGAAAATCAATGCACTTGCAGCCATCATCACGGCAGCAAGCAACAGGGATGAGATCAGGGTTTTCTGGCGGATGTTCAGCGAATCAAACTTGCTCATGGGATACCTCCATTTGAAACAGGAGTATCGGCCAGTTTCTGAAAAAATCCAGAAACATGGCTTCGTACCAGAGAATATGCAGGGCGTTGAGCGAAAAAAAACCCGGTAAAAAGCCAGAGGTCTGATATATATAGCTAGGTACTTCAATGGCCTTGTCGGGACAAAACTAGAAATGCAACTTATGAATCTATCCTTTGGAACCTATAGGGTCTGGTTGATCCTGTGGATAACCGCCTTTTTGCCAATAAATGCTGTGGCCAGCGAAGGCGCGATGAATCGCCTAGACCTGACCGGCCACTGGGTCGGCTATGCCGCCATCGCGATCTTCGTCGCCGCCTATGCGTTGGTCATGGCCGAAGAATTCCTGCACCTTCGCAAGTCCAAGCCGGTGATCCTGGCCGCCGGCGTCATCTGGCTTCTGATTGGTCTCGTTTACGCCCAGAACGGGGACACCAAGACCGCAGAGGAGGCGATCCGCCACAACATCCTCGAATACGGCGAGCTGTTCCTGTTCCTGCTGGTGGCGATGACCTATATCAACGCGATGGAGGAACGACAAGTCTTCGGAGCGCTCAAGTCCTGGCTGGTCAGCAAGGGTTTCTCGCTGCGCCAGCTGTTCTGGATCACCGGTATCCTGGCCTTCTTCATCTCGCCGATCGCCGACAACCTGACCACGGCACTACTGATGTGTGCGGTGGTCATGGCAGTGGGAGGCGACAACAAGAAATTCGTCATGCTGTCCTGCATCAACATCGTGGTGGCGGCCAATGCAGGCGGCGCTTTCTCGCCCTTTGGCGACATCACCACGCTGATGGTCTGGCAGAAGGGCATTGTCGATTTCTGGACCTTCTTTGCACTGTTCATTCCTGCAGTGATCAACTTCCTGGTACCGGCAGCGATCATGTCGCTGTGGGTCTCCAAGGGGCAGCCGGAGGCGCTGGAGGAGGATATCGCCATGAAACCCGGGGCCATGACCATCGTGGTGCTGTTCGTGCTGACCATCGCCACTGCCGTCAGCTTCCACAACTTCGTCCATCTGCCGCCGGTGGCGGGGATGATGACGGGCCTGTCCTACCTGATGTTCTACGGCTATTTCCTGAAGAAGCGCGGTCACTACCAGAGCACTCACAGCAGCGGCGGCGAGCTGGTCAAGGAAAGCCACGACGAATATTTCGACATCTTCAACAAGGTCAAGCTGGCCGAGTGGGATACCCTGTTCTTCTTCTACGGCGTCATTCTCTGCGTCGGCGGTCTGGGGCTGATCGGTTATCTGTCCCTGGCTTCCGAGTTGATGTACACCGATCTTGGCCCGACCCTGGCCAATTCGATGGTCGGTGTGCTTTCTTCCATCGTAGATAACATTCCGGTGATGTTTGCGGTGCTGACCATGAACCCCGAGATGTCCACCGGACAGTGGTTGCTGGTGACGCTTACAGCCGGTGTGGGTGGAAGCCTATTGTCCATAGGTTCCGCCGCTGGCGTTGCCTTGATGGGCCAGGCACGCGGGGCCTATACCTTCTTCGGTCACCTGAAATGGGCACCGGTGATCGCGCTGGGTTATGTGGCCAGCATCTACGCGCACATGTGGATCAATGCGGCCATGTTTGATTGAATGGGGTATACTAAAACCATGTGAACTGTCGGTGGGTAACATGGAAATCTCAGGTAAAAGAAGTTTTTTCTTGACAATTTTCTCATATGTGCTCGTTTTGGCCAGTAAAAACTCAGTTGCACAACAGGATAGTTATCTGAAGCAGCTGGATGAGGAGGCCGGGGGGTTGAGTCTCGACAGAAAAACCCGTGATGACAAGTCTCACATTGAAAAAAACATGCGGGACTCCTCTGGGTTAAGCGCAATACCCGATGACAACGGTTCTGGGATCAGCGGACTTCCCAAAGACCTGTCTCTCGACCGTTTCGAGGCCGTACTCAAAAGAAATTTCTTCGGCAGCTATCTCTTCTACAAACGACTAGATACGGAAAGCCGCGCCTGGGTGTATCGGCAGTACCAAAAAAATCCGGATCCCGAAAGAATCCGCAAATCCATCCTGAAAGTGACCAAACGACAAAGAGGCGAGCCATGAAACCCCGTTACCTGTTTTTCTCTCTGTTTTTTCTGGCGCCGGCCGTAATGGCGCTGGAAGTCAAGCTAACTCCGGATCGGGACTATATCGAGGTGATCCATAACGACAGGCTGGTCAAGGTCATGCGCATCCAGGATCTGGATCACAAGCTCGAAGGCAGTTTTGCCAAGACCTCGCGCAAGTGTCCGCCCTTTTGCATCCAGCCGATGGAAGTGGCGCCCGGGGTCAAGACCATCGGCCAGGTGGAGTTGTTCGATTTCATGGAGCAGGACCTGCTCGACGGCACCGGCGTGCTGATCGATGCCCGCACGCCCTCCTGGTGGAAGCGGGGTACCATTCCCGGCTCGATCAATATTCCCTTCACGGTCTTCGGCCTCGACAAGGATGACCCGAAGTTGCTGGAGGCGATGGACAAACTGGGCGTGCGTCGCCGCAACGATGTGGGAGGCTTCACCCGTCTCCTGGAGAAAACCGGCCTCATTGGCGGTGACGAAAAAACCGACGACTGGGATTTCAGCCGCGCCAAGACCCTGGTGCTGTGGTGCAATGGCATGTGGTGCGGCCAGTCGCCCCGGGCCATCCGGGGCTTGCTGAGACTGGGCTATCCGGCCAAGAAGATTCGTTACTACCGCGGCGGCATGCAGGCCTGGCAGAGCCTGGGCCTGACCGTGGTGGAACCGGAATAGATCCGCTGCCGTACCGACTCAGGGCTTGATCGTTTCCACGCCCCGCTCGCCGCCGAGCAGCAGCACATCGGCGCCGCGATGGGCGAACAGGCCCACCGTGACCACGCCCGGGATCTGGTTGATCTCGGTTTCCATCTTCATCGGCTCGAGGATCTCGAGGTTGTGCACGTCGAGGATCTCGCAGCCGTTGTCCGTCAGATAATTTTCGCGCAGCACCGGTTGACCACCCATTGCCGCCAGCTTGCGTGCAACCAGTCCTCGCGCCATCGGGATTACCTCCACCGGCAGTGGAAAGCGTCCGAGTCGGTCCACCAGCTTGCTGTCGTCTGCGATGCAGACGAAGCTGCGGCTGGCCTCGGCGATGATCTTTTCCCGCGTCAGCGCGCCCCCGCCGCCCTTGATCAACTGCAGGTGACGGTTGGATTCATCGGCTCCGTCGACATAGATCGAAAGCTCGTCCACGGCATTCAGGTCGAGTACCTGGATGCCGTGCTGCTTGAGGCGCTCGGTCGACGCCTCGGAGCTGGAAACCGCTGCCTCGACAGCCCCTTTCATCCTGGCGGCAAGGATATCGATGAAGTGATTGACGGTGGAGCCGGTGCCCACGCCGAGCACGGTGCCGGGCTGTACATATTCGAGGGCGGCTTCGGCCGCAATGCGTTTCTTGTCGTCGGGAGTCATTTCGGTTTCCTGGCTTGAATTCGGTGGCCCAATACTAGCGATTGAGGCGATGGATGTCATCGCAAGGCGCAATTTATTTGATCTGAAGCGCGTGTTCTATTGCCAGCCTGCAGGGCTTTCCCGATAATGCCTGCTCCTTTTCGAGGTGATCCGATGCCGGCACGAAATTTTCTGGAAAAAGTACTTATCGCGCGCGTCTACGACGTGGCCGAGGAAACCCCGCTGGACCCGATGCCGGCACTCTCCGAGCGACTCGGCAACCAGGTGTTGCTCAAGCGCGAGGATCTGCAGCCGGTCTTTTCCTTCAAGCTGCGCGGCGCCTTCAACAAGGTGTACCGGGTGCTGGAACGCAACCCGGAAATCCAGGGCGTGATCGCGGCCTCGGCGGGCAACCACGCCCAGGGCGTGGCCCTGGCGGCGCGCAAGCTGGGCATTCAGGCCATCATCGTGATGCCGGCCACCACGCCGCAGATCAAGATCGATGCGGTCAAGGCCCTGGGCGGCAAGGTGGTGCTGGAGGGCGAGAGCTACGACGAGGCCTACGCCCATTCCCAGCAGCTCGCCGCCGAGGAGAACCTGTGCTTCATTCATCCCTATGACGATGTCGAGGTCATGGCCGGGCAGGGCACCATCGCCCACGAGATCATCCGTCAGTATCCCAACGGCATCGATGCCATCTTCGTGCCCGTCGGCGGTGGCGGCCTGATTGGCGGCATTGCCGGTTTCCTCAAGACGGTACGGCCCGATATCCGCATCATCGCGGTCGAGCCGGAAGACGCCGCCTGCCTCGCCGCGGCGATGAAGGCGCGCCGCCGCGTCAAGCTGAAGGAGGTCGGCATCTTCGCCGATGGCGTCGCCGTGCGTCAGATCGGCGCGCTGACCTGGAAGATGCTGCGCGATCGGGTCGACGAGGTGATCACCGTCTCCACCGACCAGATCTGCGCCGCGATCAAGGACACCTACGACGATACCCGGGCCATCTGCGAACCCGCCGGCGCGGTCTCCCTGGCCGGGCTGAAGAAATATGTTGCCGACAAGGGCGTCGAGGGGCAGACCCTGATCGCCATCAACAGCGGCGCCAACATGAACTTCGATCGCCTGCGCCACGTCTCCGAGCGCGCCGAGATCGGCGAGCAGCGCGAGGCCCTGCTGGCGGTGGAGATTCCGGAACGGCCCGGCAGCTTCAAGCAGTTCTGCCGCCTCATCGGCAAGCGCCAGATCACCGAGTTCAACTACCGCTATGCCGATGCACAGCGGGCGAGGGTCTTTGCCGGCATCCAGTTGAGCCGTGGCGCCGAAGAAAAGGAGCAGCTGATCCAGGCGCTGCTGAAGAAGGGCTACGCCGTCGAAGACATGACCGACAACGAGGTGGCCAAGCTGCATACCCGCTACATGGTCGGTGGCCACCCTGGCGACGAACTGCAGGACGAGCTGCTGTATCGCTTCCAGTTTCCGGAAAAGCCGGGTGCGCTGCTGCGCTTCCTCAACGAGATCGGCAAGCGCTGGAACATCAGCCTGTTCCACTATCGCAACCACGGTGCCGACTACGGTCGTATCCTGATGGGTATACAGGTGCCGCCGCAGGAAAGGCGCGAATTCAAGGTTTTCCTCGAAGGGCTGGATTTCCCCCACTGGGACGAAACCGACAACGCAGCTTACCGGCTGTTCCTCAAGTAACCTGCGGCAGTATCAGCTCCCGTTCGGTGAGAATGGCGTCCAGGGGAACATCCCAGGGCTGACGGGGTAAAGAAGGATGTTCCTGGATGGCGTGGGCCACGCCGATCAGGCGCGGTCGCGTCCAGTGACGGCGACTGCGCCGGAAGGCGAGGCTGCGGTCGTAGAAGCCTCCGCCCATGCCGAGCCGGTTGCCCTGCCGGTCGAAGGCTAGCAGCGGCATCAGCACGATATCCAGGTTGCGCGGGTCGCGGGTTTCGCCCCAGTCCACATCCGGTTCGATGATGCCGTAGCGGTTGCGTTTCCAGCGCAGGCCCGACCGCAGGGGCGCGAAACGCAATCGCGGTTCAAGGGATTCGTACAGCATCGGCAGCCAGGCCTGGTGCCGGCCCGGATTCTGCAGCCAGGGATCGAGGGAGATCTCGCCCTTGCAGGCAAGGTAGCCGGCAACCTGTTTCGGACGCGAGTAGCCTAGCAGACGGTCGATGCGGCGCTGGAGCAGGAGGGCGTGTTCGGCCTGGGCTTCGGCATCGAGGGAAAGCCGCAGTTGGCGGTAATGGGTGCGCAGCTGGGCGGGCGAATCGTTCAAGGGCGCCTCTGAAAATCGTCTTTTTCCGATTCCGGATTTTCAGATCTGCCCTCAAGCCGGAACCGTGAATGCCGGGGAAACCGGAAGGATCGAAAGGAAAAGCCAACCACGGCGCCGTCGCATTCCATCAACCTTGAACCAGAGGTTCAGGTGGGGTAATCGGATCTTCTTCAGGCTTCCCGAACGGATCGGGCATGCTCACCGGAAGACCACTAAAAACCCCGAGGTTGACAATTAGGCTCAAGGGTTTTTCAGGTGCTGACGCACGCCGCAGTCGGTAACAAGAATCATACGCCACAAAGCGCGTTTTTGCCGTAGAAAATTTTTATGACCTTGATGCGCGTCAAATCTCCAGCTGGCGAGCGTTCTGCAGGGCTTCGGCGACCTTGTTCTCGAGATTCTTCAGACGCGGGGTCAGGCTTTCGGAGAGATCGCTTTCGAGCTGGCTGTTGTGCAGCAGCTCGTGGGCGATGTTGAGTGCGGCAATGACGGCGACGCGTTCGGAGCCGATGATGCTGCCCTTGTCGCGGATCTCCCGCATCTTGCGATCGAGGTAGGCGGCGGATTCGAGCAGGGCGGCCTGTTCGCCGGGCGGGCAGGCGATCTTGTATTCCTTGTCGAGGATGGTGACGCTGATCGGCAGCGGGTTGCTCATGAACTCAGCTCCAGTGACTTGAGGCGCGAGATCATGGCCTCGACGCGGCTGCGCGCAAGCTCGGTCTTCTCGATCAGTTGCGCGCGTTCGCTCATCAGCTGGTCCTGCTGGTGGCGCAGGCTGGTGTTCTCCTGCTTGAGCAGGTTGACGGTATCGATCAACGCGTCGATCTGGTTTTCCAGACGCTGCAGATCCGACTCCGTATAGGTCTTGTTATTGGAATCCATGGCGCATTCTTGGTGATGGAGGAACGGCTGTCAACCGGCATGGCGGGCGCGGCAACCGCCATGTAGAATAAAAAAATTCCACGGACCGATCAAACCACCGAGGTTTCCTCCCGATGCAGGAATACGAACCGATCCAGGCCTGTCTTGTGCGCCTGGGCGCCAATATCGACGCCGCCGAGGCCCACGGGCTGGCCTGCGGTCTGCTGATGGGCAACGAGGGTTTCGAGGTCTGGCTGCGCCACGGCTTCGACGAGATCCCCGACGAGGCGGATCTCAACGCCCGCGACTGCCTCGACCGGTTGCGCCGTCTCTACGAGGAGACCCGGGTCCAGCTCAATGCCGAGGATTTCGCGTTGGAACTGCTGCTGCCCGACGAGGACGAGGATTTCGCGGCGCGCCTGATGGCGCTGGCCGACTGGTGTCAAGGTCTGCTCTACGGCCTCGGCGTGCTCGGCGAGAACCGGCTGCAGCGGCTTTCGGAAGAGGGCCGGGAATGCATGAACGACCTTCTCGAGATCAGCAAGCTGTCCCATGACGAGGAAGCCAGCGACGAGAACGAAGGCCTTTATACCGAGCTGGTCGAGCATGTGCGCCTCTGCGTCATCTACCTCAACGAGGAACTCAATCCCGTGGCACCCGTGCCACCCGCCCAACCAGGAACCACTCACTGATGAATCCGAACGAATTCAAGCGCCGCCGCAACCAGCTGATGAAAATGATCGGCAAGGGCAATATCGCCATCCTGTCGGCGGCACCGCAATGCATCCGCAATCGCGATGTCGAGTACCCCTACCGCCAGGACAGCGACTTCCTCTATCTCAGCGGTTTCCTCGAGCCGGAAGCGGTGCTGGTGCTGGTGCCGGGGCGCGACCACGGACAGTACATCCTGTTCTGCCGCGAGAA
>WGBK01000346.1 GCA_015494335.1 Gammaproteobacteria bacterium
GCAACGCGGCCCGTCTCTACACCCCGGTGGCCGGCGAGATGACCCAGGAAGAGGAAGACGCGGCGATCACCCGCCAGATCAAGAAGGCGATCGCCGACAACAGCCTGATCGCCCTTTACCAACCCATCGTCAGCATCGCCGGCGCGCCAGGTGAACGCTACGAGATCACCCGGCAGCTGAAAACCGAGGAAGGCAAGATCCTCGGTGAAGCCGATTTCATGCCCACTGCCGAGCGCAGCGGCACTGCCCGCACGCTGGACCGCTGGTCAGTGATCTGCGCGATCAAGCAAATCGCCACCGCCACCAAGTCCGCGCGCAAGCTGGAGATCTTCATCCCGCTCAGTTCCGACACCCTGCAGGACGCCGGCTTCGCGCGCTGGGTCGCGGCACGGGTTCAGAGCGCGAAGATCCCGGGTGAGCAGTTGATCTTCATGCTCAACGAGGAACACGCGGTCAATCAGCTGAAAGCCGCCAAGAACCTGTTCAAGGCGCTCAAGCAGCTGCATTGCCAGGTCGTGCTCGACGGCTTCGGCATCGGCGTCAACCCCTTCCAGCTGGTCAAGCACATCCAGCCGGATTACCTGCGCATCAACGAGGATTTCACCGACGGCCTGTCCGGCAACCCGGAAAACCAGGCCAGCATCCGCGAGATTGCGCAGCAGGCGTCATCGATGGAGATTCGCTGCATCATTCCCGGCGTCACCGATGCCGCCGTGCTCAGCGCCCTGTGGACCGTGGGCGCCGATTTCGTGCAGGGCGACTTCCTGCAGGCGCCGGCGACCAGCCTTTCCTACGACTTCACCTCCATGGCCGGCTGATCTCCTTCCCACATTCGGACATGAAAAAGGCGCGTCCCTCTTTCGGGCGCGCCTTTTTCGTGCGACTGGAACCTGGTAGAACAGCGCGAGTACCCGCTCCGTATTCAGATCACCTTGGAGAACTGCACAACGGTATGGCGCAGGTATTCGTCGAACACCATGCAGACATTGCGGATCAGCAAGCGGCCGCGCGGTTTGACGCGAATGCCTTCATCGTCGATCTCGACCAGATCGTCGGCGACCATGCCCTGCAACTGCTCCAGTTCGCGGGCGAAATGCTTGGTAAAACGGATATCCCATTGCTGTTCGATTTTGGTGAAATCGAGCCGGAAATGACAGATCAGCTGATTGATGACCTGTTTGCGCAGACGATCCTCGTCTTTCAGCTGAATACCCCGCACCACCGGCAACTGGCCCGACTGCAGCAATTCGCGGTAGGTTTCCATGTCGCTGCTGTTCTGGCTGTAGCTGTCGCCGATGGAGGCGATGGAACTGACGCCGATGGCCACCAGATCCGTGTCGGCGTGGGTCGAATAGCCCTGGAAGTTGCGCTGCAGCGTGCCTTCCTGCTGGGCCTTGACCATCGAGTCGCCTTCCAGCGCGAAGTGATCCATGCCGATGTAGACATACCCCGCCTGTTGCAGGCGCTCCATCGTCAACTGGAAGATCTCCAGCTTCTGCGCCGGGGTCGGCAGATCCTCGGCGTTGATGCGCCGCTGTGGCTTGAAGCGTTCGGGCAGGTGCGCATAGTTGAAGATCGACAGCCGGTCCGGACGCAGCTCGATGATCTTGTCCAGGGTCTGGTCGAAGGTTTGCGGGGTCTGAAAGGGCAGGCCGTAGATGAGATCCATGTTGACCGAGCGCACACCGCATTCGCGGGCCGTGCGCAGGCGGTCGCGTACCATCTCGTAGCTCTGCACCCGGTTGACCGCGCGCTGCACGCGCTCGTCGAAATCCTGCACGCCCAGGCTCATGCGGTTGAAGCCGATATTGGTCAGGGTTCGCAGGCTGTCGTCGGTGACCTTGCGCGGGTCGATCTCGATCGACATCTCGCAATCGTCGGAGACCTTGAAATTGTCCTCGATCAGCGACATCAGCTGGATCATCTCCTCGTCGCTGAGGAAGGTCGGCGTACCGCCGCCGAGGTGCAGCTGCTCGATTTCCCGATCCGGATCGAACAGCGGAGACAGCATGTGCAGCTCGGTCTCCAGCAGATCCAGGTACTCATCGCTGAGGGAGTGGTTCTTGGTAATGATCTTGTTGCAGGCGCAGTAGTAGCAGATGGTGTCGCAGAACGGGATGTGCACATACAGCGACAGCGGCTTCGGGATCATCTCGTGGTTGCTGCGCTCGATACTGCGCTTCAACTCCTTCTCGCCAAAGGCATCGGTGAACTGGGGCGCAGTCGGGTAGGAGGTGTAACGAGGACCGGACTTGTCGTACTTGCGGATCAGGTCCGGGTCGAATTGGAGAATCTGCGCCATGAGCTTGAGGAGTAACCTGGGTTAACTGTGCCAACGGCTATTGTGGGAAAAACCCTCCTGCGTACAAATGACTTAAGTCAATACAGCCCCCGCGAGGGCGCGAACGGCGTCACATCTGCGCTTCGGCGGTCAGCGGGGATTTTTTGGCCCATGATTTGCACAATCGAAAAAATTATCGACTACACTCCAACGAAACAAGAAAACGACCGTTTCATCAGGAGTTCCATCAGTGGATATAGCAAGTCTCGTCGGCTTCCTGGCCGCGTTCGGCATCATCACGGCCTCCATCATGCTGGGCGGGCCGTTCATCATCTTCGTCAATGTGCCGTCGATCCTGGTGGTCGTCGGCGGCACCTTCGCGGTGACCCTGATGCGGATCACCCTGGCGGACTTCCTCGGCTCCTTCAAGGTAGGCCTGAAGGGCTTCTTCTACAAGCTCGACAACCCCCAGCAACTGATCGAGGAAGCCGTCGAGATGGCCAACATCGCGCGCAAGGAAGGCCTGCTGGCGCTGGAAGGCCGCGAGATCGGCAACGAATTCCTGAAGAAGGGCATCGGCCTGTGCATCGACGGTCACTCTCCCGAGATCGTGCGCAACCTGTTGTCCAAGGACATCAATGTCGCCATCGAGCGCCACACCCGCGGCGCGGACATGTTCAAGGCGATGGCCGTCTATGCCCCGGCCATGGGCATGATCGGAACGCTGATCGGCCTGGTACAGATGTTGTCCAACATGAGCGACCCGGCGGCGATCGGTCCGGCCATGGCGGTGGCGTTGCTGACCACCCTCTACGGCGCGGTCATCGCCAACGCCTTCGCCCAGCCCCTGGCGGAGAAACTGCTGTTGATCCGCGACAACGAACGACTCAACAAGTCCCTGATTCTCGAGGCCATCGCGGCCATCCAGGACGGCACCAATCCGCGCGTCATGCAGCAGCTGTTGAGTGCCTACCTGCCGGAAAGCAAGCGCGAGACCGAAGAGTAAGGGAGTCGCCCGATGAGTGAAGAATGCGAATGCCCGGAATGCGAGGAAGGCCTGCCCGCCTGGCTGGCCACCTTCGCCGACCTGATGTCACTGCTGATGTGCTTCTTCGTACTGCTGCTGTCCTTCGCCGAGATGGATGTACTCAAGTACAAGCAGGTCGCCGGCGCCATGAAGATGGCTTTCGGCGTACAACGTGACGTGATCGCCACCGAGATCCCCAAGGGCACCAGCGTCATCGCCCAGCAGTACAGCCCCGGCAAGCCCACCGAGGTCACGCCGCTGGAGATCATGCGCGAGAAGACCACCGACGACACCAAGACCAACCTCGACTTCACCGACTCCACCTCTCGCAACAACATGTCGGCCGCCGATGCTGAAGCCATAGCTGCCGCCAAGGCCGCCCAGCAGGCGAAGGAAGAAGCCCAGGAGTTGCGCAAGGAACTGGCC
>WGBK01000347.1 GCA_015494335.1 Gammaproteobacteria bacterium
CCCTGGCGCTGACTGCCAAGAGCGGTTTCCGCCGCCTCGGTTTCGAGGTCGAGGATTCGAGAGCGCAAACCTTGCGCAGCAGCCGCAGAGGACGCTTCAACTACCCGCTGATGCCCATGCAATGCCAGCCGCCATCCAGGCCGATGAACCTCCTGTTCGTACTCGTCGACGGGTTGCGCTTCGACATGCTCGACTCCGAGGTGATGCCCAACTGGTCCCGGCTGGCCGAGCGCAGCCAGGTTTTCGACAACCATGTCAGCAGCGGCAATGCGACCCGCTTCGGCGTCTTCGGGTTGTTCAGCGGGCTGTACGGCCACTACTGGTTCGATGCCCTGGAAAACCGGCGCGGTTCGGTGCTGATCGAGGAGCTGAAGAAACAGGGCTATGACTTCGGCTTCTTCGCCAATGCCAGGCTGTCCAGCCCCGAGTTCGACAAGACCGTGTTTGCGCCGGTGGCCGATCGCATTCCCGAGAAAACCAAAGGCGACAGCGTGATCGACCGGGAATACGAGATTCTGCGCCAGTTCCAGGGCTTCCTTCGTCGCCCTCGCAAGTCGCCGTTTTTCGGGCTGGTTTTCTTCGACGCGCCCCACGCCTATGTATCCCCTGCAGAGGACCAGGTATTCCAGCCGGCGCTGGATTCCATCAACTACCTGGAACTGAACAACGCCAGCGATCCCCTGCCCTTCCTCAATCGCTATCGCAACGCGGTGCACTTCGATGACCGCCTGACCGGCGAGCTATTGAAGGCACTGGAGGAAGGCGGCTGGATGGAGAATACGGTGATCGTCCTCACCGGCGATCACGGTCAGGAAGCCAACGAGACGAGGACCAACAGCTGGGGTCACAACAGCAATTTCTCGCGCTGGCAGGTGCAGACCCCGATGCTGGTCTACTGGCCCGGAAAACCGCCCCGGCGCTACCGCAAGGCGACCTCCCATGTCGATGTCGTGCCCACCCTGATGCGGGATCTGCTCGGCTGCAGCAATCCGCCCGGCGACTACAGCAACGGCCTGCCGTTATTCGATGATGACGCTCATAATTTCCGCCTGGAGAAGAACTGGACCGACCAGGGCATCCTGTTCGACCAGCGACTGCGCCTATTCCCCGGGCTGGGTGGCAGCGAAATGCACGACTTCCGCGACTGGAAGCAGCTGCCCGAACAGCCCGACGACGGACGCTACGTTGCCGCGGCAATGCGCGAGATCAGCCGTTTCTATCGCTGACTCGTCTGGAAATCCTTCACCAGCAGGTACTCGCGCAGGATGCGGCGATAGTTCGCCTGATCGAGCAGACGGGACTGACCGGGATTCAATGACCGGGGTTCGCTCTGCAACAGCCATTGCCGGTCATCCTTCCACGGGTAGAGCTGGCGCTGAGGGCCATCCATCACGCCCTCGGCAATCAGGTATTGCTGTTGCGGCCCGCGGCCAATCGCCGTGTCCGGTTGCTTTTCCATCAGCGGGGTTCCGAAGGCGTAGTATTTCGCAGCCGGCAAGGCCAACTCGAAGATCGTCGGAAACAGGTCGTTGTGGGATCCGGGCAGCTTTTCGTCCAGGCCCTGCAGACGGTCGAGGGCAGGCGGCACATAGAGATAGGCCGGCACGGCATAGCGCAAGTAGCGTTCGGCCACCGAGCTGCGATCGACGAAGGTACGCAAGGGGTGATCGCCGGTGGCCACCACGATCACCCGGTCGCGCAGCGGACTGGACTTGAGCCAGTCGAGAAACGCGCCCAGGCTGTCGCTCTGGTAATGATAGCCGGACAGTTGGCTGAGCTTGTCCTCGTCCCGGTCGTCAAAACCCCACAGGGACGGCTTCAGCGGCGGGCGACGATAGTCCGGCGGCAGCCGCACCGGCGGGTGGTTGTTGGTGGTCAGCAGGAAACTGAACAGGGGGCGTCCGGCACGCTCGGCCTGTTCGAGTTCCTGTTCCAGGTAATCGAACACATATTCGTCATAGACGCCCCAGGGATTGTCGCTGGCATCGACCTGGAAGTTCGCCTCGATTTCTGAACGGCCGAGGTAGCGATCGAAGCCCTGCAGCGGCCAGAACAGGTTGTGATTGCGCCAGGAGGCATAGCCGCCACTGAGAAACAGCGTGTCGTAGCCCTGCTGCTTGAAAGGCAGCACATTGGAGAGCCGGAAGCGGGTCTGCCGCGCTACCGACTGGGAGACCGGCGTGATCGGCGCATTCAGCAGCAGGGACTCGATGGTCGGATTGGTGCCGTAGGTGGTGGCGAAGAAGCGGGTGAAGAAATGATCTGCATCGGCATGCCGGCGGAAACGACCGAGTACCTGGTTCTCCGGCCCGTCACGTCGAGCGATTTCGGTCGACCAGCCCTCCATCTGCACAAACACGACATGCACGGGTTTCTGGCCACTGGGCAGCACGGCCCTGCTTTCGCGCAGCAGCGGAAGTTCTCGGGAATAGCCGGCCTTGCGCAGCAGTTCCTCGTAGCTGCCGAGACCATAGTAAGCCAAGGTATCGCGTCGGAACGCGGCCTCGTTGTTGAGCGCATGATCCCGCCATGCGTAGTAGAGGTTGAGGCTGCCATTCACCACCAGCGAATTGATGAAGGCGTTGTTGCTCACCGAGGCATGCTTGCGCTGCAACGGGAAATGGTCCAGGGAGCCACGCGCAAGAAATGCCAGCAATAGCAAGGAGATCAGCCAAGCCAGGCTCGACCAGCGCATGCCTTCCATGTATCGGGCAAGGCGTCGCCACCAGCGCAGCAACAACCATCCGCCAATCCCAAGCAGCAGCAGGAACAGCGCCAGCAGAGCCAGCACCCAGCGATTGGACATCATGGTTTCCAGGATGGCGCGGGTGTCATCCTGCAACAGACCAAAAATCAGGACATCGATGGGTTTGCGGTAATAGGCCAGGTATCCGATATCGGTCAGCTCCAGCCACAGCAGCAGGGCCACGGCCAGCATCAGATAAACCTTCAGCAGAAGGTGAAAGATGCGGCGCGGCAACACCAGGGAGAAAGGCGTCAGCAACCAGGGAAGCAGCAGGATCGAGGCGACCAGCTTGAGATCGAAACGCGCCCCGCGCAGGAACAGGTCATCGAGAAAACCGAGGCTTGCGGCCAGCTCGGAAAAATCGCCGAAAAGCAGCAGTTTGGCCAGCCGCGACAGAGTCAACAACAGTAACGCCAGCAGGAAGAAGGTGCTCGCCGAGGGCAGCAGCTCGGCCAGGCGGCCCCGCCAACGATCAGTCAGCGCCACAGGCATCGAGATGGTGGAAATTGATGCTTAGGCTATTGCCGACAATCATCGCGCGCACCGCGGGCAATGGCAGCAGCTCCCGCACCAGCTTCTCGTCCACCGGAACATGATAGAGAAAGACCGGCACCGGGCCGAGACGCTTGCGGGTCTCCAGGCCGTAGACCGGGTCTTCCACGTCACCATATTCCATCCCCATGACCGTGAAATCACCGAAGTAGTACACTATCTTGTAGACCTCGATCATGAAGGCCGCCAGAAAGGATTGGCTTTCCGGGGCAGGATGGGTGTCGTAGATAGATTTGAATCCGGCATCGCGGAAGGCCGCGAGAGCGATTGGCGCTTCCCCTTCGACATAGATATAGGGCATCACCCCATTGTCGCGGGAGATATCGATCAGCCGCTGGATCGCCTGCGCCTGGTGTTCACCCAGATGGCGTATGCCCTTGTAATCGAGCCAGTAGTAATGTCCGGGATAACGCGCGCCCAGGTTGTCGAACAGCTCCTCGAGCGTCAGCAGCTTCCCATTCTTCAGGTTGTAGGGGTAGTCGTGGGAAACAATGTAGTCGCTCATCTCTTTGTCGTAGTAGATATCGACCTCGACCCCCATGGCTCCGGCATCGAAGGCCGCAGCAATGCTTTCGATGGAATTCTGCGGCACCCCGTTGCCGTAGAGGCCTCGCGCGGTCCAGATTTTGCGGCAATCATCATAGGCTTGGCTGTAGTCCTTTTTCGCCAGCTGTCGATCGACATAGGCACCGACGGCAAAATAGGCCAGAGTCAGGATCAGGATCAGGGCCAGCAGCGTCTTGAACAGAAAACGCATCAGGAATCGAAGAAATCGCAGCATCTATCGGGACTCGCTCGGGTTCGGATTGGAAGGATAAAGGTACTTGCCTTCACGATAGGCATAGGGCGGCCACAGCAGGTGGGCCTGCTCAATCTCAGCCAGAACCGGATCGAGGGGAACGGGCTGCAACCGGCCATCGTGGTAGGAAAACTGCAGGGGCGCCTTGTCGGGCTGCCGGATCACCACTTGATTACCCTGCAGATAGGCATGGTTGTTGCCGTATTGCATCAGGGCCCGGCCCGGGTAGTCGTCGGGGATCGACAGCAGATCATGGCCGATCATCGGGTGTTCCGACTCGATGCCGAGCAGACTCAACAGGGTCGGTGCCAGATCGATCTGACTGGCAGGCCGGTCGTATTTTCGCTTGGGCACATCCGGCCCGAGGATCAGACCCGGGATGTGAAACTTGTTGATCGGCACCAGCGAGGCGCCGAATACACGGGTATCGTGGTCGGCCACGATGAGAAAAATGCTGTTGTCGTAATAGTCCCGCTGCCGCGCAGTTTCGAAGAACTTGCCGAGGGCGTAATCGGCATAGCGCACGGCATTGTTGACGCTGTTCTTTTCCGGGTTCACCAACTCGATACGGCCATCCGGGAACTCGAAGGGCGAATGGTTGCTCGAGGAGAAGGCCAGGATGAATTTCGGCCGGTCGCCCGGCGCCTGCAATTCGCGGTCGAGACGGGCAAACAGATCCTCGTCGGACACGCCCCAGGTTCCGCGGAAAACCGGATTCGGATAGTCGTTCTGATCGATAACGCGATCGAAGCCGTTGGCGAGGAAGAAACCGGCCATGTTGTCGAAATGGCTTTCGCCGCCGTAGATGAACTCGGTCGAATAGCCCGCATCGCGCAGGATACTGGCCAGGGTCACGAACCGCTGTTGCGCCAGACCCAGCTTGAGCACGCTGCGCGAGGCCGAGGGAGGGAAGCCGGCAATCACCGCCTCGATGCCCCGCGCCGAACGGGTGCCGGCGGCGTAGAGGCGGCTGAACCACAGGCCCTGCTCCATCAACCGGTCCCACTCCGGTGTCACGCCGATGCCGCCGAGTTTTTTGGAGAAGCCCGCGCCCAGGCTTTCCTCGAGTATGATCACCAGGTTGCGCCCCTTTTTCGCCCGCCCGGGGATCTGGCGATGCCAGGTGGAAGTCGGGTCCTCGACGAATCGCTCGGGAGGAATCAGGGATTCCCGACGCACGATGGAGACCATTTTCTCCACCGGCATGCGGCCGTAGCGACCGTCGGCCCGATCCTCGTTGCGCAGGTCATAGGCCGCGTAGAGTACGGTGTAGATCGAGTTCAGCGCCAGCTTGTTGACCAGCTGGTCGTTGGTGAAGGCTGCCGTACTCGCATTGGCCGGCCGGTGGTCGAAACTGGAGCGCCCGCCGATGAACAGCAACGCCACCAGCAAGGGCAGACCCAGCAAGCGAACCCACAACGGCCAGGGACGCAGTCCGCTGAACCATTCCCGGTTACGGCGCAGCAGATAGCGAGTGAACAGCACCATCACTACCAGGGCAACCAGGAAATGCCACGGGTACTCGAGCAACGAGGTCTGCAACACCTCAACCGGGCTGTTCAGATACTCGAAGAACAACCGGTTGGGGCGTGTATCATACTGGTCAATGAAAGCCGGCGTAGCCAGCTCGAGAAACAGGATCAGCAGCGTAGAGAGGGTCAGCCAGAAGCGCGAAAACGCCATGTCAATGGCCGCCAACCGGGGTTGATTCGGCAATAGCCACAACAGGATGGCGGGCAGAAACCACAGCAGGCTGATGACGATGATATCGAAACGCAGGCCGTAGGCCATCAGCGTCAGCAAATGGTCCAGGCTGCCCACTCGAGGCCATTGCCAGACCGCCAGCAGCAACCGCGAGCCGCCGAGCAACAACAACAGCAAAAAGGCATACCGCAGGAAGGGATAAATCGGCGTATGTCGTGCCTCGGAATTCTTCATCGCAAGCTATGGGTTACAAAACGGGGGAATCTGGCACGGCCATCAAATACAATTTGTTAACGAGCTATTGGCTAGAACAACGGGATATTGTATCAAGCTGCCGGCCATCCGACAGCAGAACAGGAACCAAGTTGCGCAGAATACTTCCCTATTTCCTTTTCCTGGTTTCATTGGCCAGCCAACGCCTGTGGGCAGCCCCCTGCGCGCCGGCCATCGACGGTTTCGATCTGCGCGGGCTGGAGCGTACACAGTCCTATTTCCTGAAACTCTGGTCCGGCCTCGCGGAGGGTCAGAAAGCCGATCTCGAAACCCTGCAAAAGGCCCGTCAGCGGCTGATGGATACGGCTCTGTACCAGGAGGTTGCGGTGGTTGCCGAAACTCCCTGTGCCGAGCGCAGCCGCATCATCATCCGCGTTCTCGAGAAACATTACAACCTGATCTACCCCAGGGCGAGCCGCAACGGAGACGGCGATATTGATCTCGGTGTACGTTACCGCGGCAGCAACCTGTTTGGCCGGGGGCAATCGATTTCCGTGTTGTTGTCGAAGAAGGACTATGCCAATGGCAACAGCGCCGATCGCTTCCGGTTGAAATACGACCTGCCTCTGTTCGAGCCACCCTATCGCATCCAGGGGCGGCTTTATCGAGCCAATACGCTGCTCGACAATACCCAGACCCTGGCTACCGAGCAGAATACCCAACTCGGGATCAGTATAGGCAGGGATTGGCATCAGAAATGGTTTTCACAACCCATCACCGTATATGCCCTGCTGGGACTGCAACGCAAGTCACTGGACCATTCCTCGCCCGACCTGGAACTGGAGCCAGGCGTTTACAATACGCTTGGCATTCGCCTGGTCTATGACGATATCCACCGCAGCAGCACCCGCCGCTTCGGCCGATATTTCTCACTGGTATACGACCAGGGCATCTTTGGCCTGGGCAGCGACTACGAAACCACCACCGTTCGTTTCGAAGGGCGTCACTACTGGCCCATCGGCTCCTGGGACAACCTCAACCTGCGCTATATCCTCGGCCTGTCTTCGGAGAAGGTCTTCAACCAAAGTTTATTCTCCATCGGCGGCGCGGCCAGCGTGCGCGGCATCGAGAGCAGCAGCGTGAACGGCAACGGCCTGTGGCAACTGAACTTGGAATTCCTGAAGGGCTTTCCGTCCTGGCCGAGCTTTCGCGTGGCGATGTTCACCGATATTGCCAATGTCTTCGACCGTTACAACGATTTCAGCGGCAAACCCTGGCAGACCACTCTTGGTCTGGGCCTGCGCTGGAAAATCCGATCCTTCGTCAAGACTGACCTGTTCATCGACTATGGTTATGATCCAGGCAGCGGCTATTCTCGCTTCTATGCCGGCACCCACCTGAATTTCTGATCAGTCGTCGCCCGCGGCACGCATGCGTTCAATGATTCGCGTGGTGGATTTCCCCTCCACGAAATCGATCAGCACCACTTCCCCGGCGCATTCATGGCCCACCACCTCCTCGACGGTATAATCCGCGCCCTTGACCAGCACATCCGGATGCAGTTCGCAGATCAACCGTTGGGGCGTATCCTCGTCAAAGGCCACCACGGCGTCGACCGCGGCCAGGCCGGCCAGCAGGCGCATGCGATCCTGCAGGCTGTTGACGGGGCGTCCATCCCCTTTCAGGCGGCGCACAGAGTCATCACTGTTGACGCCGACCACCAGCGCATCGCCCAGATCGGCCGCCTGTTCCAGGTACTGCACATGACCGCTGTGCAGGATATCGAAACAGCCATTGGTGAAGATGATACGCCACCCTTCCTCCCGCCACTGCGCTATCCGCGCGCGGAGACGATCTTCCATCATGATCTTGTCGGCAGAGCTCAGGAACAGCGGGCGTTCCGCCTGCTCCCAGCGCGCCAGATCCTCGAGAGTCACCGAAGCGGTGCCGACGCGGCCGACGACAATTGCCGCGGCCTTGCCGGCCAGATCCACTGCGGATTCCAGATCCATTCCGCTGCCCAGGGCCGTGGCCAGGGTGGCGATGACCGTATCACCGGCACCGGTCACATCGTAGACCTCGCGTGCATGGGCTGGGAAGTGACGCGCGGTTCCCTGCCGCGGAATCAGCGTCATGCCGTCTCCACCCTGTGTCACCAACAGGTGATCCAGACGATGCTCGTCCATTACCGCACGAGCCCGTTCCTCGAGTTGAGCCGGTGTTTCCCAATGACCCGCGACAGCTTCAAATTCGCTGCGATTGGGGGTCAGCAGCGAGGCACCGGCATAGCTGGCAAAGTCGGGTTTCTTCGGATCGATCAGCACCGGCTTGCCCTGCTCGCGTGCTGCGACGATGAATTTCTGCGGATCATCCAGCACACCCTTGCCGTAATCCGAAAGCACGACAATACTCGCGCCGGACAGGGCGTCGCGAAAGGCTTGGCTCAACTCGTCCAGATCCAGTTGATGATGCGGTTGCTCGAAATCCAGACGAATGAGTTGCTGATGCAGGGACAGAATACGCAACTTGGTCGTAGTCGGCACCTGTCCACTGCGCAGGCAGTGATCGTCGATGCGGGATTCCGCCAGCAGTCTAGCCAGCTCCTCGCCCTGTTCATCCCGACCGATCACGCCAAACAGGGCCGCCGAAGCGCCCAGGGAGGTGACATTGAGCGCCACATTGCCGGCGCCACCGATGCGCGCCGTCTGCTCGTCCACCAGTACTACTGGCACCGGCGCTTCCGGAGAGATACGCGCGGTCTGGCCCTGCCAGTAACGGTCGAGCATGAGGTCGCCGAGCACGAGTACCCTAGATTCTGAAAAATTCAAATACACCGATTGATATCAAGAAGGGAAAGGATGATTATACACCCCATCCAGAACGGGGACAGCTATATGCGGATGGATGAAACCAATGAAAGAAAAACATTGCAGCACAAATGAGGCAGTCTTGATGACTGGCTATAGGAAGAAAACCTCGCAAACTCTGCGGGTCGCATCCCGAGCGCTGCCTTCCGCCTTACAACAAGAGGCATTCCATTCTTCAGGAAGGGAGATCTCCATATGAATCGGGTTTCCGTCATCCTGATCTGTCAGGACGAAGAAGACCGAATCGAGGCCTGCCTAGAGTCGGTTTCATGGGCCGACGAAATCGTCGTTGTGGATTCCGGAAGCCAGGACAATACTCTTGAGCTGGCTGGCAAATACAACGCCCGGATCTTCGAGCAGCGGAATTGGCAAGGCTTTGGTTACCAGAAGAGATACGCCGAAGAGAAAGCCTCCAACGACTGGATTTTCTCTATTGATGCTGACGAAGTTGTTAGCAAAGAACTTAGAGAAGCGCTTCTCCAGGTTCTACAAGCCCCCGACGAAAGAGCAGTCTATCGCATAAATAGGCTAACTTGTTTTCACGGGCGGATGATCCAGCATAGTGGTTGGCACCCGGATCGAATCGTACGTCTCTATAATAGAAAACACTATCATTTCAACGAAAAGGTTGTACATGAAAAAGTCGACTGCAACCAGGCAAGAAAGGTAGATCTTGACGGGATCCTTTATCATTACACTCTCATGTCGCCTGGAGAGTATATCGACAAGCGAAATCGCTACGCGAAATCATGGGCCGAGCATCAACATAGCAAAGGAAGAAAGACTGGCGTTTTTGAAATTCTGGTGCGCCCCGCCTTTGCTTTCTTCCGCCATTACATCCTCAGACGAGGCTTCCTCGATGGTTATCCCGGATTCCTGATCGCTGTCATTCAGATGCAGTACACTTTTAACAAATATAACTTTCTCAAATTTCTGAATGACCACCCCGACCCCCACTGCCGGAACAAAGGGCTACCGAAACAAAGTTGACGAACTCATTGATGCGTAAATATCTGTTTTATATCTCGCAAAACTACAGTTTCTCCATTCTGAGACCTATTCAGGAAGTTATTCGAAAAGAAGGGGGGGAGGTTCGCTGGTTCTTCGAGGGAAATGCCGTTAACCCGAACTACCTGAAGGGCAACGAGATCAGACTCGACTCTGTACCCGCCATATTCGACTTCAAGCCCGATGTCACACTGGCCACTGCCAACAGCATCCCCAGTTTCCTGCCAGGGTTGAAGACCTGTGTATTTCATGGCTTCGATGCGGGGAAAAAGAAACGAAATGGCGAGGTGGACCATTTCCTAATTCGTGGCTGTTTTGATTTGTACTGTACCCAAGGCCCCAGCACGACACGGGTCTTTATGCAGCGGCAACAGGAGCTGGGATTCTTCAATGTCATCGAAACCGGGTGGCCGGCACTAGACCCCTTGTTTCCCTTGGCACAACCAGCACCATCCAGTAAGCCACGAATCCTCTTCTGTTCAACCTTCTCAAAACGGCTTAGCGCTGCCCCCCTACTACTGTCCACGATCGAAGAAATGAGTCAACGAGGAAACTACCAATGGAAAGTCCAGTTTCATCCGAAAATGCCCCGGGAGGTTGTGGAAGGCTATCGCAAAATCCAGAACGAAAATCTCGAATTTGTGGAGACAGACGATATCATTCCCTTGCTGAAAGAAGCGGATGTCATGCTTTCAGACACCTCGTCGGTGATCTTCATGTTCCTGATTCAACGCAAACCCGTGGTCACCTTCCGTAATATCGCCCCAGCACCCTACCTCATCAACATTACAAACGAGAAAAACATCGAGCAAGCCCTCGAACAGGCTTTGAAGCCTTCCGCGGAGCTGATGGCAGCCATCGAACATCAAGCATTGGAACTCCATCCCTACAAGGACGGAAAATCTGCCGAGCGTGTTATTGAAGCCATAGACGGTTGCCTGTCGGGTAAATATCCGCTTCCTCGAAACAGACCTCTGAACCTGATCCGCAATCTCAAATACCGAAAAAAGCTAGGCTACTGGAAACTATGATGCTTTTTTCGGCTCGGTTCGGATCGCCTGGGCCATCAAAACGGCAAGGTAGAAGGTAAAGAACAAAACCGGTCGAGAGCGCTCGAAAATGGCTTCTGACAAGGCAAAACTCATGTAAGCCAGAATCAGTACCAGACCTGCCAGGGCAAAACTCCTAAGAGATTCATCACTATTCCTTCTGAACAACTGTAAAAAGATCCAGCCTGGTACAATGAACAACGCCATCAGAGCTAATACTCCCAGCAACCCGCCCTTGGCCAGTGTCGAGAGATATTCATTATGGGCATGTGAATAACGACCTACTGCCGGACTGATCTCCCCTTGCTTGATCAGTTTGCGCGTATAATTGCGAAACTCTCCCCAGCCACCGCCCAGCAACGGGGATTCACTGAACATACTCCAGGCTGACTTCCACATCTCGAAACGAGCGCCTATAGATGTACTTCGGGCACTATCCCCCACATCATCACTTTCCAGGTATCGAATTACATTACCGGCAGTCAGATCGATACGTGATTTCAAACCCGTGGCAGGAGTTTGGTAGGCAACTATCAGTATCATCCCAAAGATGAACAGGGCAACAAGTATTTTACGAACAGGCAAGACATTGGAAAACCCCCAGGCAAATAACAGCGCAACCGGGGGGATCGCCACCCAACCACCACGGGATTTCGACAGCATGGATGCCACAAGACCACCCAGCGCCGCAAACATCATCAATAGGGCGAAGAACTTGTGCATACGTTCAATCCCGACCAGCGCTGCCAAAGCTATCATTCCCATGGACAAAGACAGGTTTCCGAAAAGAATAGGGTTTACCACACCGGTTGCCCTAGGTTGTAGAGACGGACCATACACCTGATATAGCGCCACGCCCATCGACAACAGCGCTCCTCCGGCAAGTCCCGACCAGACCCAAGCCCCATTGGGTCGGAGATCTCGGATGGCCAGGTAAATCATCACCCCCCCCACCGCAAAGATTAGGAAACGATCCCCATTGTCCAACTCGGCAGAAGTCACATAGGATGTGGCAAGTGCTGTAATAAACATCAGCTCGAGGGATACAAAAAACCATATCTCTCTTCTGTCCCTAATCAGCCTCCCGTGCTTCATGCCCTTGACCATGTAAATGAGACCCAGTACGAAAGTCAGCAGGAATGCAATACCTGATACGTCGTCAATAACAACCACCGTCATGGGGAAAAGCAGTAGCATCAGACTCACCAACCAACGGTTCATCATATCGAAAGTCATACCGGTATCACCTCTATAGTTTGCAAGGGATCCATCGCCAGCAACCTGCCGGACGGGCGATCGAGAGAACAAATGGTCTGCCGGACGATCTTGCCAGACAGACCCATTCCGCTGACCCTCGATACCCGGTGAAAATGCGGTGTATACCCGGTCCAGACTCCAGTTTGGTTGCGCCGTTCCCAGAGAATCTCGTATTCCTTCCCGACGTGTTGATCCAGGGCCGCTGTCTTCATGGACTCCGCCAAAGCATGGAGCTCCCGACTCCGGAGCCTCTTCACTTCCTCCGCTACCGGATCGACCATGGCCGCCGCCTTGGTACCTTCTCGCGGTGAAAAGGAAAAGATGTGCATATGCCCGAAGCCAACTCGCTCGACAAAGCGCAGGGTCTGCTGCCATTCGGCATCGGTTTCACCGGGGAAACCGACAATCAGGTCGGTGGTGACATTGAACAGGGGGATCTCGCTTCGCGCCCGGTCCACCAGTCGCTCGAATTCAGCAGTCTTGCAACGACGCGCCATGCGGCGCAGAACCGAATCGCAGCCGCTTTGCAGGGGCAGGTGCATGTGCGGCATCAACCTGGGGTTGTGAAACAGACGGAAGAAATGATCCGGCAGATCCCAGGGTTCTACCGACGCCAGCCGCAGGCGAGGGATCTCGGTGCGTTCCAGCAATTCACTGATCAGAGCATAGAGACTGCTATCGTTATCGGACCCGTACCCTCCCACATGGACACCGGTAATCACCGCTTCCTGCACACCCGCACGGTGATGCCGGTTGACCTCGTCGATGATGTCCTCGATGGGCCGGCTACGCTCCGCGCCACGGGCCAGAGTGACGATGCAGTAGGTGCAACGATAGCGACAGCCGTCCTGCACCTTGATGAAAGCCCGGTGACGCCCTCGCGAAAACAATGTCTGACTATCATCCAATGAAGGTTGTGCAGACAAATCAAAATGTTGCAGCGCCATGTCTACCAACCGATCTTTTTCTGAATTGGCGATGACCAGATCCACACCTAACTGTGTATGAACCACTTCAGGTTGTAAACTGGCATAACAGCCCGTCACGATGAGGCGAGACTTTGGGTTTTCACGACGAATACGGTTGATCAGTTTTCGAGATTTTCGGTCAGCTTCCGCCGTGACCGAGCAAGTATTGAATACGATCAAATCGGCCACTGCACGATCAGCAGTGTATTGGTAACCTTTAGCAGCAAATTGCTGTGCCCAACTTTCCACCTCGGCCTCATTCAAGCGGCAACCCAATGCTTGAAAATTCACTTTCACTCGAAAACCACAATTAGAAGTAAGAACACAATAGAAATAGTAGCAG
>WGBK01000348.1 GCA_015494335.1 Gammaproteobacteria bacterium
CATCATCGAGGATCTTTGCGAATACAAGCACAAGACCGAATGATGTACGGCAACCGTGAACAGATACGCCGCGTCTTCCTGGATGTGCGCGACAAGCTCGAGCAGGGCCGCCCCCTCGAACCGATGGAAGCCCTGATCGCCGATGTGCTGCAACAGCACCCGGAATACGACCGGCTGCTGTCGGATCCGGAGCGGGCCCTGAGTGCCGATTTCGATGCCGACAGCGGCCAGACCAATCCCTTCCTGCACATGGCCATGCACCTCTCCCTGCGCGAACAGGCCCAGGTCGACCGGCCCGCCGGCATTCGAGACATTCACAGCAGGTTGTGCCGCCGTCTCGGAGTCCACGATGCGGAGCACGCAATGATGGAATGCCTCGGCCAGGCGCTGTGGCAGGCGCAGAGAGATGGTCTGCCGCCCGACGAGCAGGCGTTTCTGGAGTGTCTTCGCAGCCTGGGTTGACCCGCCCGCCTTCCAAAATCCAATCCATCTCTTTTCACACCCTGTCTGATTTTCCTTACAAATCCTTATGATTTGTCAACAAAACCTGACAATTGGCCGGGTTTTAACCCTCTCACCTTTCCTGAGTCTATTGAATTTTTTACAAGTAGCGGGGTTGGCTTTCTTTATGCGTGTCTTTCCGCAAGCTTACCAACCGGGAGAGACCCATGAAGTACATCAAGAAACTCGCCATTCCACTGTTGCTCGCCGCATCCGCGACGGCTCATGCCGATATCATCGAACTGACAGGAACCATCCGTGACCTGAGCTACGAACACCCCGACTTTCAGGGGTCGATTGGCGGACACGAAACCGGCCTGGTCAAGGATGTGCTGGGGGCAGACGGCACGCCGGTATACAACGGAGGCAGCCAGCTCAGCTCCGAGGACAATTTCCTCGACTGGTATTCCACGGGCAGCGATTTTGTGCTGGGCGAGATGGATTACACCATCGCCCTCGACAACAGCATCACCTCCGATCCGAACATCTATACCTTCAGCGATGACAACTTCTTTCCCATTGACAATCAACTGGGTGGCAACGAGATCTTCTGGCACAATTTCCACTTCACCTATCAGTTGCATACGGATTTCACCTACCAGGGAGGTGAAGTATTCAATTTCACCGGGGACGATGATGTCTGGGTGTTCATTGATGATCAGCTGGTGGTTGATCTGGGCGGTGTACACGGGGCCATCTCGGGTTCCGTCGATCTCGACAGCCTCGGCCTGACTGCTGGCAACAACTATGATTTCGACCTGTTTTTTGCCGAACGCCATACGACCCAGTCCCATTTCCGCATCGATACTTCACTGGCCTTGGCACCAACTCCCCCTGTAGACGTACCAGAGCCTTCCGTCCTGGCATTGCTGGGTGTCGGCCTGTTCGGTCTCGGCCTTGCACGTAAACGCTCCGCCCTGAGCTGATCCACCCTCCCTCATCGCCCCGTCAGTGTGACGGGGCGATATCCTCCACTCTCTTGCCCTGCCAAAAAAAACCCGGCCGAAGCCGGGTCTGGAAAGCAACGGATCCTGGTTCGGATCAGCGATGCAGGGCCTTGAAGATATAGCCCGGCTTCAGCCAGTACACCAGTATCGGCAGGAAGGTGAAGGCCGTGAACACATCGATGATCAGGGCCTGCCCGATATAGACGCCCAATCCCCAGGTGTTGGCCAGTTCCGTGGATACCAGGGGGATGAAGCTGCCTAGCAATACGATGACCGAGGCCAGTACCGCTCCACCGGTGGTGCGCAGGGTGTTGAACAGCGCGTCCTTCCAGTTGCCCAGTGTGGCGATGTATTCCTCGCGCATCCTCGAGATGAGGTAGATCGAGTAATCCACACCGAGGCCCATGGAGATGCTCAGGGTCACCAGCAGGTGGAAAGCCAGGTTTCCGGACCAGTTTTTGACGCTGGTGAAGTAACCACCCATGCCGTACTGGGCAAACAGGGTGATAAACAGCATCAGGATCAGGATTACCGCTACCGACAGGGAGCGGAACATCAGGGCCACAATGATGAAGATCACCAGTGCGGTCTGCATCGGCGATTTCAGCCAGTTGGCATAGGATACCTCCCGGGTCGCCTCGGTGGCACCGAGGAAACCGCCCAGACCGGGATCGGTGATCGACGGATCGCCCTCGACAGTGACGACATCCCCGGTTTCCGGCATCGTTACCGTATCGCCGATCTTCAGGCCAAACTTGATCTTGTTGAAGCCTGGCTCGTCGGCGTGCTCACGCATGTAGCGGTGAATGTCTTCCACCACCTTGTGCGTCAGCACCGGGTCCATGGTGTTGACGAAGCCCATGATGACGGCTTCGTTCCAGGTTTCGGTATCGACGAAAGACCGCAGATCGCCATCGCTGGTATTCACCTCGAGGAGTCCGTTGTAGGTCTGCACGATATAGTTCGGATCGGGCACATACTCGGGATCCTCAGGATCGCCGTAGATGTCCTTGCGCTTGGTCACCAGCTCCTTGTTGGGCACGGTGAACAGGCTCATGTCGTCACCCGTACCACCTTTCGAGGAGAGCAGCATGTTGACGAGGCGGATGTACTGGACATAGGAACCGGTGAAACCGATGTTCGGGTGGGCACGCATCCAGTTCTCCATCTTTTCGATGGCCGACAGCACCTCGGCATCGTTGATGATGCCCTGGGCGCCGAGGGTATCCTCGTCCCAGCAACCCTTGGGCAGCAGGTTGCCATTCTCGTCCTCGTCCTCGCACAGCGGCTTCATCGGTTCGCGGCTGGTAAAGGGGATGTTGACCGAGATGACGCCAGGCATGACCTGCCCCAGCCGGTTCAGGTCCTGAATCGTGCGCGAGGATTCCTTGAAGGCGGCGCGAGAGTAGTTGATGCCCTTCTCCACGCCCGGCATCAGGTCGTCCCAGGTGCCCTCCATGATCTTGGTTTCCTTCGCGGACCAGCCGACCAGCAGCGCTATCACCAGGATCACGACCCATTTGCCAGGGCCCATGATCAGCCGCGTGGTGAAACTGGCCGCGGCATCCTCGAGCTTGCTCGGTTCGCACATGGCGTGATCCTTCTCCATGCTGACCTTGGGCGGCCAGTAGGACATCAGGATCGGGATCAGGGTGGTCGTTGTGATCAGCAGCGTGGCCATGCCGAACATGCCGAAATAGGCATAGGCCTTGTAGAAGGAGATGTCCACCGTGGCTAGCGTGGCGAAACCGGCCATGTCGGTGATGATGGCCAGGGTAGCCGGCACCATGGTATGACCGATCGAGGATTCGGCCGCCGCATGGGCGTCGCACTTGTGCTCCAGCATGTCCTGCAGGAATCGCCGCGTCACCTGTACCGCGTGTCCGGTTCCGATCGCCAACAGCAGCATGGGCGTCAACACCATCATCGTGGTCAGCTTGTAGGCGGTAAAGCCCATCAGGCCCAGGGTAATGATGATGGTCGCAAACACGCCAAACAGAGGGAAGACCGCCCCACGCCAACCCTTGTTCTGCCACCACAGGATGGCAAAGACGATGAGAATGGAAATGACGAACAGCCACCACTTGTTGACCAGGTCGTAGAGCATGTAGGCGAGGAAGTAGGGCTCGCCGGCGATGCGAATCTCGACCTTGTCGCCGTATTTTTCTCGTACCTCATCCTGAATCGCGATGACCTCGCGAATCCAGGGCAGGTAGATCTTCTTCACGCCATCGTCGTAATCGCCGATGATGAAGGTGCCACGGGCGGTACAACCCTCCTGACCGAATTCACAACGGTTGCCTTCGGCATCCTCCATGTACAGCAACATCGGCGCCATTACCGGGTTGGTTTCCAGCCCCTCCTTGAGGAAGGCCAGTTGCTTCTTGGCCACTTGCGGATCGCTGGAAATACCATCGGTCGGAATCAGACGCTTGAACACCAGGCTGCCGTCACTGGCCCCCATGTACTTGATCTTCTGCGCCGCCAGGTCGAGGAAATTCTCGCCCCGCGAATTCGGCAGGGCAACCATGCGTTCATGCACATCCTTGACCAGGTTGACGAACCAGGGTTGGTAGATGTCGCCCGGCTCCTTGAGGATGAAGCCCAGTACCATCAGGTTGCCCATGCCGAACTTCTGCTCGCCATAGGCATTGGTGGCAACATAGCGGTTGCTCGGCGGCAACAGGGTATCCGGGTCGTTACGGATATCCAGGTTCGGGATCTGGGTTGCCGCCAGCAGCGTGGTAATGACAACGATCATTACCACCAGCAGCCGGTTGCGCATGACCCAGGCCGCGTATTTCTGCGCTATGGTCAGCTCTTTTTCGATCGGATCTTGCTTGTCGGATTGGCTCACTGCTCAGCCCTCTTGAAAATCAGTGGTTGCTTTGAATAAAGGAAAAAAAAGGGGGCAAGGCCCCCTTTGAAGTTTATTATTGTTGTCAGAAAATATACTTGAAGCCCAGCTGCAGATTCGAGGAGTTCTCGAACTGGCCGAACATCGTATTTTCGTCCCCCCAGTATTTATTATATTCAACGGTACCGATCATATCGTCGTTGAAGCTGTACTCAACGTCGAAACGGTCCCAGTATCCTCCATCATTTTCCGCAATCAGGATATTGTTCCAGCGGTGCTCGCCATCGGAACCGAAGGGCTTGGAGAGGAAGAAGGAGATGAAGGTTTCCACCTCGTCACCTTTCTTCAGCCCGTTGCTCAGATGCATGCTGGTGAAGTCGCCAGTGTAGCGGGAGCAATCGAACTGCACACCGGACGCGGCATTGCAGGTCCGCTTCTCGTCGATGTAGTCCAGGTTGTAGAACTGGATCAACTGGGTGCTGACCAGAAGATTGGTCATCACCGTGACATCGACACCGAGGACATACTTGAACATGTCCGCATCTTCCATCTTCAGTGCGCCTACCAGATCACCGACGGCCAGCTTCGCCTTGTCAATGACCGGTTGCTTGGTGGCCACGTCATAGGAGAATTCGCCGCGAACAACCACCGGTACCGATTCGGTATCGATGGCGGTATCGAAGGAGGCACCAAAGGTGCTGACGCGGTTCAGTTTTTCCTCGAACACCAGGGTCGCCGGGTTCATGCCGTTCTGCGAATCGAAGGGCGTACCATCCGGATTGAACAGCAGAACCATGTTGACATCGACTGCCTTCGGATTCGGGTTATCGATAACACCGTCCTGGTTGAAGTCGAGGGGCTGCCCTAGGGCATCGATGGCCACCGGGATCTCCTGCACGCTCAGCGTATCGCCTGTCTGGTTCTCCCAGTGCATTTCGACATAGGGGTTGCTGTCGAGACGATAGGCGTAGTTCAGCGAGAAGTTGGTGCCGCTATCGGTGGAATTCTTGTAGCGGAACGCCAGATTGGTATCGCTGAACGGATCGGTATCGTAATCACGACGGTAGTCCGTTTTCATGCCGATGAAACCCGTGAAGGTTGCGAACGCGGTATTGGCCATCAGGTCGAAGGCCGAGGTCGGGTTGTCCGGGCTCAGCGTACCGTCGAACTGGTTGGTGGTCGAGTTGCTGAAGAAGCTCTGCTTCATGCCCTCGATGGCCACAGCCTGAACCGCTTGCTGATATACCTGGGTCACGCCGGTGACATCCGCAGCGGCCACAGTCATGCCGCTGGCCTGGGAAAGGGCCCCCGCGACCTGATTCGGATCCGTGGTGTCCACACCCTGCATGCTCAAGGCCCCAAGAACATTGCTGTTCATCTGGGTGAACAGGGCATTCAGGGCCGTACCGATGGTGGCATTGTCGATATCCTCGTTGCCATCCTGATCGAAATCGATACCGACACCATTGGCGAAGGCAGTCTGTAGTTGCCCCATGTAGACCGTAAAGTTGTTCAACAGGTCTCCCGAGGTGTTCGCTGCGGCGTTGAGAACATTGTTACCGTTCTGCAACCCGTTCATGAAGGGCAGGAATACCGCCTTGATCAGAGCATTGTTGATGCTGCCGGTGTCGTTCGGGAAATTGGGATCAGACGGGTTCGGAAGCGTGGACGGGCTGGCGAACTGGATGATATTGGAACCGTCTCCGAAGGCGTCCGTGGTAATTGCTTCCGGGATGCCATCACCGTTCAGATCGATGGTAGGCGGCGTCAGCAGAGACGCGCCTACCTGGTTGAAATCGGGGAAGGGAGCCCCCGTACCCAGGGAAGTGAAACCGGCCACGGTGGTCAGCGCCATCGGGCCTCCGTTGAGGCTGGTCAGACCACCCATGCCGAGCAGGGTCTGGAACACGCCCGAGGTCTTGCCCATGTCACGGGCGATGTTGAGGAAGCCGTTGGTCTTTCCGGTAATGGTGTCGACGCCCTTGAAGATAAAAGGGGCGCCGCTGTCGCCATCCTTGTCGAGACCGGCAATGAAGTTGGGCTGCGCCTCGGAAACGATGAACTGGATGTTGGCGCCGCTGTCGAAGTCACGCTCGGCATTGATCATCCATACCGGGATGCGCGCATCCTCGGAGACATTCTGGTTCAGCTCGCGGAAGTCGGTGGGGTTGATGATGTCGAGCAGCTTGATGCCGTCGGCCGTGCCCCAGACCACCTGCTGTTTACCCAGGCGGAGATCCCAGCCGCCGGCGCTGGTGTCGAAGTAAAATTCTCGCAGGATCTCGTACTGCGTATAGGCCTCGCCGCCCCCGAGTCGATCGCTTGCGGCTTCGCCATCATCGGCAAACAGGAGTTCGGCATGGAAGGCCGACTCCTCGCCGACGTCGCTGTTGATGAACAGCTTCAGACTGGCCTCGGACTTGAGCGGATCCCAGGCATCGTGAGGCTCGGGAGCGCCTGTTACCAGGCCGTCCTTGGTGAACATATCGTATTCGATCTTGGCTTCGCCGCTGATTTCCAGCTCGGCGAGGGCGAGACCGGGGAAAACCAGTGCCAGGGCAACGGCACGGGCAAGTACATTGGGTTTCAACATGGGTGTTCCTCTTGGATTCTGTATTGGCCTTGCCGCCGCCGGATTGTTACCGGCGGCGGAGTCAGGGATCGATCAGCGGCGAATCTTGCGCAGCGTCTTCTCGGTCCACAGCTTGGGCTTGAGTTTCGGGTCGTTGTAGGTCACGACTTCCGGCGGGATCACCGCCCAGGTCTCATGCCCGGTGGCGAAGGTCTTGCCGTACCAGTAGCCCCAGACCACCTGACGCGGATCGCTGGGATTCTCGATCGGACGCCAGTCGCGGTCGATGACCTTGATCTTCTTGCCATCCTTGAAGTACTCGGTACGGTAATCCGCAAAGGTATTGGTGTCGATGTAGCTGACGCGGTATTCATACCACCAGTTGGGGAACTTGGTCGTGCTCTTGACCTTGTACACTTCCTTGCCGTCCGGCGCGCAGGAGGGCTTGGGCAGGTTGCGGGTGTACTTATTCTTTTCGTTGTCCTTCAGCTCGATGCCGCCGAGGCAGCCCTTGAAGGTTTCCTTGCCCAGCAGTTCATGGGTCTCGTTCTCAGGCTTGCGCAGCACCACGTCGCCGAAGGTGAAGTCGGTGCCGCCCCAGGCATCATCGTGCGCCGGCTGGGCGAAACGACGGATCTTGCGCAGCGCCGGGATCCAGATGGCGTAGGACTGACTCTTGTTCGGGTCATCGTATTCGGTGATCAGCATGCCGGTGCCGCGCAGCTTGCCCGAGCGGAAGATCGCCAGGTCGCGCGCCTTGATGACCGGATCGTCCTCGTACTGGTTGTTGAGGTAGCGCTCCAGGGTCAGCGTACTCGGCTTCTTGCCGGCGGACTTGTTGACCAGTACGGTGATCTTCTTGCCTTTCTTGCCAATGCCGTAGTTGTCGAAGGCGTAGAAGTGATTTACAAAGTACACCTGGTCAATAATCTCGTTGGCGCTCGGCTCTCCGGACGGCAATGGCGTGGAGCGGTCTACCGCGGCCAGAGCCAGGGAACTGGACAGCGCGAGAGCCGCGGCCAGAGTGGTTTTGAATGCAGTTCGATGGGAAATAAACAAGGGTCTCTCCTAGGTTACAGCGTGGTTTGGGATAGGGTGTGTTGCTGGTTATGTTCTTATAATTTTATGGCACATTACCATACGGTTTTTTTTCTGCCTGTCAAACCGCAAAATCCTGTAAAATCAATACATTAGATAATCAGCAAATTATAATATAGCATGCATACACCCTCCCCCAGCCTGCATTCCGATGTAAAAAAAGCCCTGTTGGAAGACCTTGGAAGCGGAGATATCAGCGCTTTTGCAATTGACCCGAAGACCCGGGCGCAAGCCGTCCTGCTGTGCCGTGAAACCGCGCTGCTGTGCGGTCGTGACTGGTTCGAAGAGAGCTTCCGCCAAGTCGATCCGAACTGCCATATCGAGTGGCTGGCGAAAGAAGGCGAAGCGTTGCAAGCCGACCAGCCGGTCTGCCGCATCGATGGCCCGGCACGCGCCCTGCTCAGCGCCGAACGCACGGCGATGAATTTCCTGCAGACCCTCAGCGGCACCGCCACCACCACCCGCAAATTCGTCGAGTTGATTGAAGACACCGGCTGCCGGCTGCTGGACACGCGCAAGACCATTCCGGGTCTGCGCCTGGCGCAGAAATACGCGGTGCGCTGCGGCGGCGGCCTGAACCACCGCATCGGCCTGTATGATGCCTTTCTGCTGAAGGAAAACCATCTCGTGGCCGCCGGCGGCATTGGCCCGGCGGTGAGAGCCGCGCGGGCGCTGGATGCGGA
>WGBK01000349.1 GCA_015494335.1 Gammaproteobacteria bacterium
GTACTGGGTGGCCACGACGCTGCTGGCCCGCTACAACGAGCAGGGCAAGCCCTGGCAGTACATCGGCATACGCACGGACATCACCGAACAGAAGAAGATGGAGCGGGAAGCGCGCCTGCTGGCCCGTTTCCCGGCGGAGAATCCGGACCCGGTGCTGCGCATGGGTCGCAACGGCCGCATACTCTATCACAATCCGGCCAGCCGCATTCTGCTCGATCACTGGGGTGTTCGGGAAGGTCATCATCTGCCCGCCGAGTGGCAGGCCGTGTTGCGACATTGCCTGGAAAAGAACCGGATTGAATCCCACGACATTCACATCGGCGACGAGCACTATGAACTGCGCTTCACGCCGGTGGCCAGCGAGGATTATGTCAATCTCTATGCACGCAATATCACCGAGATCCGGCGTGCCCAGGCGCACTTGAGCTATCAGGCCCGGCACGATCCGCTCACCGGCCTGTACAACCGTTTCGCTTTCGAACAATTTCTCGATGAAGCCCTGTTGCGCGCCCAGGCCAGTGATGACGGCAGCCTGCTGCTGTACATCGACCTGGACCAGTTCAAGATCGTAAACGATACCAGCGGACATGTGGCCGGCGACGAGTTGCTGCGCCAGCTTGGCGAGCTGTTTTCCGGCTGTATCCGCGAGAGCGACCTGCTGGCCCGTCTCGGTGGTGACGAGTTCGGCATCCTGCTCAACGGCTGTGACCTGCGCCACGGCGTCGAGCTGGCGGAAAAGCTGCTGCAGGCGGTCAACGAATACCGCTTCCTGTGGCAGAACAAGTCCTTCAAGCTGGGTGCCAGCATCGGCATTGCGTTGATCAATGCCGATTGCGACAGCGCCGTACATCTGCTCGGCGAGGCGGATATCGCCTGTTACGCGGCCAAGGACAAGGGACGCAACCGGGTTGAGGTGTATCAACCCGGTCAGGAGCTGGAAGAGCGGCGCAACGAGATGCATTGGGCCGCGGTGATCCCGGAAGCGCTGGCCCAGGAGCGCTTCGAGCTGTATGCCCAACGCATCAAGCCGCTGCAGGCCGAGACAGACGAGGAGCATTACGAACTGTTGCTGCGCCTGCGCAGCGACGACGGTTCGCTGATCCCGCCGGGCGCTTTCCTGCCGGCGGCAGAGCGCTATGGTTTGATGAGCTCGATCGACCTGTGGGTGGTCGAACATGCCTTTCAACAGCTTCAGCAGGCGGAACGACCGCCTTCGGTGGCCATCAATCTTTCCGGCAACAGCCTGGGTGATGACCGCTTTCTGGGTTACCTGCTGGAGAAGCTGGATGCCCATGATCTTGACCCGAGAGGGATCAGTTTCGAGATCACCGAAACCAGCGCCATTGCCAATCTCAACCGCGCGGTGCAGTTGATCGAGAGCCTGCGCGAGCGGGGCTGCCGCTTCGCACTGGACGATTTTGGCAGCGGCCTCTCCTCCTTTGCCTACCTGAAAAACCTGCCGGTGGATTTCCTCAAGATCGATGGTGCTTTCGTGCGCGATATTCTGGAAGACCCGATCGACGAGGCGATGGTGCAGGCGATCAACCACATCGGTCATGTCATGGGCATACGCACCATCGCCGAGTTCGTGGAAAGCACGGCCATCGAGAAGCAGTTGAAACTGATGCAGGTGGATTTCGTCCAGGGTTACGCCATCCACCGGCCGCAACCCCTGGACGAGGTGTTGCAGAATGTTTGCAGCAGTTCAGATGCGGCCTCTGAAGATGGGAGTGGCTGCTTCACGACCTGAATTTTCCAGCGTCAGGCGATTGTCTCCCGCCGCAGCAATCGCCAGCGCGCAAACAGGGCTTGCATGTCGGGGTTGTGGATGAAACCCAGGTTGTAGGGGTGCTCGGCTTGCAGCACCGCATGGCCGTGCGCGCCGGGCAGGGCGAGGATGTGCTCGGCGATCCTGCCCCACAGGATCAGGGTGATGCCGTCACCCTGCAGTTCCTCGAGCAAGCAGTCGAGAAAGCCTTCCCAGCGCCGCGCCTCGCGGGTCTTGGATAGGCCGTCGCGCAGTACCGGCAGGGCGTTGAAGGCGAGCACCCCGCGCGCCTCGAGACGAAGAAAGAACTCGTCGAGGCTGTCGATCAGCCCGCTCTTGTCCAGCGCCGCGATGCGGGATTGCGGCACCGAGCCGTCGGGTGACGGTACGATCAGGCCTTCGGCGACAAGGGCGGTCTTGAGCAGGTTGCGCAGGGAGGTGGCGCGGTTGACCGCTTTCGACAGCCCGCCCTCGGACCACAATGAACCAACCGCCGCATCCTGGAAAGCGATGCCGTTGGCCGAGGCGGCGCGGGGATAGGGGGATTCGCCGAACAGCAGGTAGCGGCAACCCGCGCGGTCGCGGCGGAAGGCCGCCAGCATTCGTTCCGGTCCGGGCAGCCAGTCGGGCCGGTTCAGCAAGTCCTGCAGGTAGTCCGGCTCCATCCGTTCCAGGGCCCGTGCCAGGGGAGCGCGCCATTGCTCGTGGACCTCGTTGATATCGAGCAGCCGCTCGATGGTTTCCGCAGCGCTCATGCGTCGTCGATGCGTTCCTGCAGGCGCAGACGGGCGATGCGCGCGATCTGGTGCAGGTTCTCGTCGAATTCCTCGGCGGTACTGCGGCCGACCCGCTGCTTCATCTGTTCGAGGATGTCGCAGACGCTCAGACCCTTGACCGCGATGATGAAGGGAAAGCCGTGACGGGTGAAATACTTGCAGTTGAGCTCGGACAGCTCGGCCTTCTGTTCCGGGCTGCAGGCATCGAGGCCGGCGGAAGCCTGTTCGCCGCGGGATGCGTCCGTTAGATCGCGCTGGTCGGCGACGCGGCCGGTCAGCTGAGGATGGGCGCGCATCAGTTCCAGCTGCTGCCGGTGGGGCGCCTGCATCATTGCCTCGACCATGGCTCGATGCAGGTCGTCGAGGCTGGAGAAGGGGCGGCGTTTCCAGGCTTCCCGGGCCACCCAAGGCGAATGCTCGAAGATATCGCCGAGCTGTTCGACAAAGGCATCCTGGTCGAGCCGGTTGAGTTCCTGCAGGGTCATTCGCGGTGCTCCTCGCTGTCCGTCGGGCAGGGAAAATGTTCGATCCAGTGGCGCGCAATATCGATGCGACGGCAGACCCAGACGCCTTCGCGGGACTGGATGTAGTCGAGAAAACGTCGCAGCGCGGCAAAACGGCCGGGGCGACCCACCAGCCGGGCATGCAACCCGATCGACAGCATGCGCGGACGGGTCGCGCCCTCGGCATGAAGTATATCGAAACTGTCCTTCAGGTACTCGAGGAACTGGCTGCCGGCGTGGAAGCCCTGGGGCGTCGCAAAGCGCATGTCGTTCGCGTCCAGGGTATAGGGCACGACCAGATGCGGGCGGCTGCCGTCCCGCGTCGCCACCCGGGTCCAGAACGGCAGCTCGTCGCCGTAGTAGTCGGCGTCGTAGAGATAGCCACCCTGTTCGACCAGCAGGCGGCGTGTGTTGGGGCTGTCGCGGCCGGTGTACCAGCCCAGTGGCGGCCTGCCGAACAGCTCGGTGAGGATGCGTGTAGCCTCGGCCATGTGCGCGCGCTCGGTGGCTTCGTCGATGTTCTGGTAATGAATCCAGCGCAAGCCGTGGCTGGCGATCTCGACCTGTTCGCCGAGGCGCTTGAGTTCCTCCACCAGTACCGGGTGTCGCTGCAGGGCCATGGCCACGCCAAACACGGTCAGCGGCAGCCCGCGCTGCTCGAATTCACGCAGAATGCGCCACACGCCGACCCGCGATCCGTATTCGTAGATCGACTCCATGCTCATGTGGCGCGCGGGGTAGGATTCCGCGCCGATGATCTCGGAAAGAAAGCGCTCCGAGCCCTCGTCGCCGTGCAACACGCAGCTTTCGCCGCCTTCCTCGATGTTGAGCACGAACTGCACCGCGATGCGCGCGTCGCCGGGCCAGTGGGGATGGGGCGGACGAGGTCCGTAGCCGATCAGGTCGCGGGGATAGTCGGCGGGGGTCATGTCGTGGCTCCGTCTTCGCTTTGCTCATTCAGCACTTCGCGCAGATCCGGTTCGGGCGGGTTGCGCTGCTCCGTAAACTGCTGCTCCAGCTCGTCGATGTGGGTTTCCATGCAGTGCCGGGCGCGCTTGCCGTCACCGGCCCGCAGGGCCTCGAGAATTTCGCCGTGGTCATGGTTGACGCAGGCGCGCGGGGTCGGGTGGCTGCCGAGCAGGACCAGCGGCGTGCGGGCGAGGATTTCCTCTATGAAATCCTGCAGGACGCGGTTGCCGCCGAGACGCGCCAGCTCGACATGGAAGCGCACCGACAGTCGCAGGCCCTCGTGCAGGTGCTGTTCCCGGTAGGCCTGGCGTTCTTCATCCAGCAGGCGGTACAGGGCCTGGACATCGGCATCGGTCAGGTTTCCGGCCAGGCCCTCGACCACTGCGCCTTCGAGCAGCCGCCGCGTCGCGAACAGGTCGCGCGCCTCGCGGGCGTCGGGGCAGGCAACCTGGGCGCCGGCGTTGGGACGGTGCTGGACCAGGCGATCCTGTACCAGTCGCGTCAGGGCGGTACGCACGCGGCCACGTTTGACCCCGAACAGCTCGGCCAGTTGCTGCTCGCGCAAGCGGGTGCCTGGTGGCAGGCGCTGCTCGAGTATCGCGCGCTTGAGGGAATGGTAGAGCCGGTCTTCGGTGCCGGACGGGGCGGTGGATGCATCCATGGACCTTTTTTGCCTGCTTGCGGGTTGATTGTCAACAATCTTATGAGTTATTGTTGACAATTATCAGCCAGCGAACCGCCCGAAGGAGGCAGCGATGGCCCTCACCACCCATGTTCTGGATACCGCCCACGGCTGCCCGGCGGCCGGTCTGCGCATCGAGCTCTATCGCCTGCACGAGCATGCCCATGCCGAGCGCCTGTGCGAGCACTACAGCAATGCCGACGGGCGCGTCGATGTGCCGCTGCTGCAGGGTGAGGATTTCCAGCCCGGCCGCTACCAGCTGCGCTTCCATGTCGACGAGTATTTCCGTGCCCGTGGCGTGGAGCTGCCCGATCCGCCCTTCCTCGACGTGGTGTTGCTGCGTTTCGGTATCGCCGAGGCCGATGCCCATTACCATGTGCCGCTGCTGGTTTCTCCCTGGAGCTACTCCACCTATCGCGGCAGCTGATCGTGTCGCCGCCGCTGCAATTCCTGCTCAACGGAGAGCCGGTTTTCGAAACCGGCTTCGAACCCCAACAGACGCTGCTGCAATGGCTGCGCGAGGAAAGGAGCCTGAGCGGCTGCAAGGAAGGCTGTGCCGAGGGAGATTGCGGTGCCTGCACGGTGGTGATCGCAGAGATCGATCCGCGTAGTGGCAAGGACAGGCAGGCAGCCCGGCTGCGCTGGCGCAGCGTCAATGCCTGCATCCAGCTGTTGCCGATGCTGCAGGGCAAGGCCCTGTTCACGGTCGAGGGGCTGAAGCGTGACGGTGCGCTACACCCGATCCAACAGGCACTGGTCGATCATCACGGTTCTCAGTGCGGTTTTTGCACCCCCGGTTTTGTCATGTCGCTGTTTGCCCTGCTGCAGCAGCGGGACGACCCCGATCGCACCGCAGTCCGACGCGCCCTCTCCGGAAACCTGTGCCGTTGCACCGGCTACCGGTCCATTGTCGATGCGGCCCTGTCCCTGGCCGGAAAAACGCTGCCTCGCTTCGATGAAACAGCGCTGATCGAAACGCTGCGCGAGCTGGAGCTGCCGCCGCATACCACCTGGTCTTCGCCGTTCTCGCAACAGATCTGGCATGCCCCGGTCGGCCTGGCTGAACTGTCGGCGCTGCGGATGGAATACCCCGATGCGCTGCTGGTGGCCGGCAACAGTGATGTCGGGCTGTGGATCAACAAGCAATTGCGGGATCCGCCACGCATGATCGGTCTGGGGATGGTGAAGGACTTGCAGAGCACCGAAGAAAC
>WGBK01000350.1 GCA_015494335.1 Gammaproteobacteria bacterium
AGACGGGCGGCGGCGAGCAATACCCGGGGCTCGCCGGGACGGGGTTCGCGCAGTTCCTGGCGTTCGCGCAGGGCCAGGTAATCGACGCGGAAACCGGCCGATTCCAGCTCCGACAGACCTTCCCGTATCCATTGTTGTGCATCGGCATCGGTGGATCGCAGGGCCTCGGCCAGGGCCTGCAACTGGCGATACAGCAGCGGGGCGATGGCTCGTTGCTCCGTGTCGAGGTACTGGTTGCGCGAACTCATGGCCAGGCCGTCGGCTTCGCGCACGGTTTCGCCGGCCTGAATCTCGATCGGCAGGTCCAGGTCTGCGGTCATCTTCTCGATCATGCGCCACTGCTGGTAATCCTTCTTGCCGAACACGGCGAGATCCGGCTGCACGCGCTGGAACAGCTTGAGCACCACTGTCGCCACGCCGTCGAAATGGCCAGGCCGGCTCTCGCCTTCGAGCTGTTCGGTCAGGCCGGGCACCCGTACCCGGGTGATGGCTTCGGTCCCCCGGGGATAGAGATCCTCGTCGGAGGGCAGGTAGAGGAGGTCGCAACCGGCGGCTTGCAGGGCCTGGCGGTCCTGTTCCAGGGTACGCGGATAGCGCTCGAGATCCTCGCCGGGGCCGAATTGCAAGGGGTTGACGAAGATACTGGCGACCACGCGGTCGCCGGCCTTTCGCGCCTGTTCGACCAGGGACAGATGCCCGGCATGCAGGTTGCCCATGGTGGGCACGAAGGCAATGCGCTGGCCGGTCTGTTTCCACTCGCCGATGTGCCGGCGCAGGGCCGGCAACTGGGTTACCTCGAGCATGGCGTCAGTCGAAACCCTGTTCGGGGCCGGGGAAATCTCCATTTTTCACCGCTGCGACATAGGCCTTCACCGCGCCAGCGATATCGTCGGCCTCGGCCATGAAATCGCGGGAAAAGCTGGGACGGCGCCCGGGAGTCAGGCCGAGCATGTCCTGCAATACCAGAATCTGGCCGTCGCAATCGGCGCCGGCGCCGATGCCGATCACCGGGATCTGCAGCTCGGCGGTGATCTCGCGCGCAAGCTGACGGGGCACGCATTCGAGCAGCAGCAGGTCGGCGCCTGCCTGCTGCAGTTCCAGCGCCAGGGATTTCATGTGTCCGGCAGTCTCGGCATCGCGGCCCTGCACGCGGTAGCCGCCCATCTTGTGCACCGACTGCGGTTGCAGGCCGAGATGGGCGCAGACCGGAATGCTGTGTTCGGCCAACAGACGCACCGTGTCCAGTTGCAGCTCGCCGCCTTCGAGCTTGACGATATGGGCGCCGCTCTGCTTGAGCAGGCGGGTGGCGTTGTCCAGCGCCTGTTGCGGCGAGTTGATCGAGCCAAAGGGCATGTCCGCCATCAGCATCGCGTGTTTCAGCCCGCGGCTCACGGCGAGGGTATGGTAGGCGATGTCGTCCATGCTCACGGGCAGGGTGGTGTCGTGACCCTGGATCACCATGCCCAGGGAATCGCCGACCAGCACCAGTTCGACCCCGGCCTGCTCCAGCAGGTGGGCGAAGCTGTAGTCATAGGCCGTCAGGCAGGCGATTTTCGACCCCTGCTGCTTCAGTTTCTGCAGCGCCGGCAGCGTGATCTTCTTGTCGAGAGGCTTCGGGATGTACATGGCAGGACGGCTGGGCCGGGAAAAGCGCGAAGTATTGCACCGGCCCCCCTGCGATGCAAACCACCGCGTCAGCGGTCGAGCTTCTGCAAACGCATGGCGGGTGCGGTGGCGATCAGCTTGTCCAGCCTGCCGAGTTGCGCAATGCGTAAACCGGCGTCGATCTCCCGCATCGGCAACAACACGAACAGGCGCTGATGCAGTCGCGGGTGGGGCAGGGTCAGGCAAGGATGGTCGAGGGTTTCGTCGTCGTAGAGCAGCAGGTCGAGATCCAGCGTGCGCGGCCCGTTGACGACGCCGGCGATGCGCTGGCGGTGATGGGCGCGCTCGATCGTCTGCAGCGCATCGAGCAACTGCAGTGGTGCCAGCCCGGTTTCGAGTCGCGCCACGGCGTTGATGTAATCGTCCTGCGGAATGTCGCTGACCGGCTCGCTGCGGTAGAGGGAGGAACGCGCGCGAAGGCGGGTCTCGGGCAGTGCGTCGAGTTCGTCGAAGGCCTGCAGCAGCTGGCTCTCGGGATCCTCGAGGTTGGATCCGAGGCCGATCCAGGCTTCAGCCGTTTTCCGTTTCACGGCGGTCTCGGCCTTCACGGGAGGGCGGCTTGCGCCGTCGTCTGCGGCGAGGCTTTTGCGATGCCGGCTTGCGCGCGGCCGCGATCTGCGGGTTGTCTTCCTGGAACAGGGTCCACCATTCGCAGAGCTTGTACGGTGTCAGCCCGACCATGGACTGGATGCAGAAGAAGTCGTAGGCGGCGCGGAAATTGGGGTGGGCCATCAGCCGCAGGGGTTGCTTGCCGCGGGTGTTGGTGAAGCGCGGCTGCAGGTTCCAGATGGTCTTGGCGATCAGGCTGAAGCGACGCGGCACGGCGATGCGGCGCACCTGGTCGGCAAAGATCTCGCTGCCGGCGCTCTGCAGGGCAGGGATGGTGCCCATTTCCTTGGATTGCAGTTGAATTGCGCGTTGATGCACCAGCGGCCACAACAGGGCGGCGAAAATGAAAGCCGGCGACACTGGCTTGTCCTCGCGCACCCGCTTGTCGGTGTTGACCAGGGCCTGTTCGATGAAATCGAGCATGACTTCCGAGGGATCGGAGCGCAGGTAGCGGTCGAGGGAAGGGAACAGGTATTGCAGCAGGTGATATTCGCGCAACAGCTCGTAGGCCCGCAGGGCGTGGCCGGAGTGAAACATCTTGAGGATTTCGTCGTAGAGCCGTGCCGGCGGTATGTCGGCCAGCAGATGCCCCCAGTCGTGAATCGCCTCGGAAGCGGCCGGATCGATCTCGAAATCCAGCTTGGCGGCAAAGCGCAGCGCCCGCATCATGCGCACCGGGTCTTCCTTGTAGCGGGTTTCCGGATCGCCGATCAGGCGCAGCTGGCGTCGGCGGATGTCCTCCATGCCACCGGCATAGTCGATGACCGAGAAGTCGTGGATGTCGTAATAGAGGGCGTTGACGGTGAAATCCCGCCGCAGGGCGTCTTCCTCGATGCTGCCGAAGGTGTTGTCGCGCAGCAGCCGCCCCTCCTCGTTGAGCTCGGTTTTCGGCGAATCGGCCACCATCGCACGAAAGGTGGCGACTTCGATGATCTCGCGGCCGAAATGCACATGGGCAAGGCGGAAGCGGCGGCCGATCAGGCGGCAGTTACGGAACAGGGCGCGTACTTCGTCGGGCGTGGCGTCGGTGGCGACATCGAAATCCTTGGGCTTGCGTCCGAGCAGCAGGTCGCGCACGCCACCGCCGACCAGACAGGCGCGGTAGCCTTCCCTGTCCAGCTTGTACAGCACCTTGAGCGCGGCATCGGAGATGTCGCGGCGGGAAATGCCGTGTTCGGAGCGGGGAATGATGGTGGGTGTGGTGCCTTTTGCGGTTCCTTGGGTCACGAAGTCAGGGTTGTCTTGAATTGCGCGCATCATAGCACCGGATGCCGGAACGCGGTATCGGCAAAAGGGCACTCAGGCGGAAAGCAGGTAGGCGAGGCCGAGGCCGGCGACCAGCAGCAGCCAGGGCCACAATCGCTGCAGCAGCAAGCGCCAGGGATGGGCCGGTGGATGGTCGAAGCCCTGCTCGACCAGTTTTTTCATCCAGCGGAATTCATCGCGGTTGATCGGATCCTTCGAGGCCGAGCCGTCCTCGAGCTGGCGCAGCGTGCTGCGGATGCGCTTGAGGGTGCGCCGGGCTTCCTTCCTGCGGGCTTTTTCGAGATCCATGTCGACTCCTGGCAGGGTTGCAGAAGCACAATCTAATCCAGCTTCGAGGCTTTGCCAAGACCTGACAGGCCGACCCTTCGACTAGGGGGTCGGCGGGCGTTCCGGCAGTTCCTTGATGTACAGATCCTGCTTGCTGTAGGGGATTTCGATACCCTCATCGTTGAAACGGTTGTAGATGGCTTCGAGCAGACCGTCGATGGCGCGGCCGCGCAGTTCGGGGTTTTCGACCCAGCACAGCAGTTCGCAATCCAGGCTGGAAGCGCCGAAGGCGCGGAAGCGGACCCTCGGCTCCGGGTGGGTGCAGACCAGCTCGCTGGCCAGCGCGATCTCCATCAGAAGGCCGCGCACCTGGGCCATGTCCGAGCCGTAGGCGACGCCGACCGGGATGCGAATGCGGTATTTCTCGTGAGGGCCGCCGGATTCGTTGATGACCTTGGAGTTGCCCATGATGGAGTTGGGGATGGTCAGTTCGACATCGTCGCGGGTCAGGATGCGGGTGCTGCGGATGCCGATATCCGTCACCTTGCCGCGTTCGCCGCTGTCGAGCACGATGTAGTCGCCGATCTTGTAGGGTGCGTCGGTGAGTATGAACACGCCGGAGATGAGGTTGGCGATGGTGTCCTTGGCGGCAAAGCCGAT
>WGBK01000351.1 GCA_015494335.1 Gammaproteobacteria bacterium
AAGGCCTCGTGCTGATCGTGGGTGACCAGGATGGCCGAAATACCTTCCTGGCGCAGAATGTCGCGGACCTCGCGCGCCAGTTGCTCGCGCAACTCCACATCCAGGCTGGAAAAGGGCTCGTCGAGCAACAACAGCGAGGGCCTGGGAGCCAGGGCGCGCGCCAGGGCAACCCGTTGCTGCTGCCCGCCGGAGAGTTGATGCGGCCAGGCGCGCCCCATTGCCGGCAGACCGATCAGGGCCAGCAGTTCCTCCACGCGCTGCTTCTGCTCCCGCTTCGGCCGACCGCGCAAACCGAAGCGGATGTTCTGCTCCACGGTCAGGTGCGGAAACAGCGCAAAGTCCTGGAACACCATGCCGACACCACGCTGTTCCGGAGGGCGGCACAGGCCGCGCCCGGTCACCACCACGCCATCGACGAGTAACTCGCCGGCATCCGGCATCTGAAAACCCGCTATGCTGCGCAATACCGTGGTCTTGCCGCAACCGCTCGGCCCCAGCAGACAGCCGATGCGGCCCCGCTGCAGGGTCAGGGAGAGCCGCTCGATGACGGTCTTGCCATCGAACTGCACCGTCAGATCGCGTATTTCCAGGATCGTCTCATGCATGTCCGTTGTGTCCCGCTCTCGAATGGGCGATACCGCGACTCAGCAGAAGCACCGGCAGCAGGCCCACCGCAATAATGCTCAATGCAGCCGTGCTCGAATCTGCCAGGCGCTCGTCGGAAGCCAGCTCGAAGGCGCGCACGGCCAGCGTGTTGAAATCGAAGGGTCGCAGGATCAGTGTGGCGGGCAGTTCCTTCATTACATCCACGAACACGATCAGCAGCGCCGTCAGTACCGAACCCTTCATCAGCGGCAGGTGCACCCCGCGCAGAATCTCCGCCGGTCGATGACCGAGCGACAGGGCCACCTCGTCCATCGACGGACGGATCTTGCCCAGGCCCGACTCCACCGTCTGCAGACTGACGGCCAGAAAGCGCACCAGATAGGCAAACACCAGGGCGAACAGGCTGCCACTGAGCAGCAGCCCTGTCGATACGCCGAACCAGTCTCGCATGCGCGCATCCAGGGCATTGTCGAAGGCCGCCAGCGGGATCATCACGCCCACCGCGATGACGGTTCCCGGCACCGCGTAGCCCAGCGTCGAGAGGCGCGCCGCAAAATGCAGGTCGCGCGTCGGCAGCAAACGCTTGCCGTAGCCGAGCAACAGGGCCAGCAACAGGGCGAACAGGGCGGAAACGCCCGCCAGCAGCAGGCTGTGCCAAACCAGGCGCAGGAAGGCGGCATCGACCATTTCCTCCCAGGTCAGCCAGGACAAGTAGCCCAGCAGCAGCGAGGGCACAACAAAGCCCAGCAGCACCGGCAGGGCGCAGGCCACAAAGGCGGCAACAGACCGGACCCCGCGCAACGGGTATTCCGGCAAGCGGCTGTAGCGCCCGCTGGTGTGATGATAGCGGGCCTGCCGCCGAGCCAGCCGCTCCAGTAGCATCAGGGCAAACACGAACAACAACAGCAGGGCCGAAAGACGCGCCGCGGCCAGCGCATCGCCCATGCCGAACCAGGTACGAAAGATGCCGGTGGTGAACACCGGCAGACCGAAATAGGCCACGGTGCCGTAGTCGGCCAGGGTTTCCATCAAGGCCAGCGACAGGCCGGCCACCAGCGCCGGCCGGGCCAGCGGCAAGGCCACGCGAAAGAAACTGCTCCAGGGGCCGCAACCCAGGGTTCGGCTCACCTCGAGCACGCATATGGATTGCTCGAGAAAGGCGGCCCGCGCCAGCAGATAGACATAGGGATAGAGCACCAGGGTCAGCATCATGATGGCGCCGCCGAGAGAGCGGATCTCGGGAAAGGCGTAGTCGCCATAGCCCCAGCCGGTCCATTCCCTCAGCAGGGTCTGCACCGGCCCGGCGAAATCCAGCAGACCGGTATAGCTGTAGGCGATGATGTAGGCCGGTATGGCCAGTGGCATCAGCAAGGCCCAGGCGAAAAACCGCTTGCCGGGAAAATGGCACATGGCCGTCAGCCAGGCCGTGGAAACGCCGATCAGCAACACGCCAAGCCCTACGCCCAGCGCCAGCCAGGCGGAATTGACCAGGTATTCTGGCAGCACGGTCTGCTTCAGGTGCTGCCAGTTGTCGCCGGGCGGTTCCAGCAGGTAGGCCGCTATGGCCAGAACCGGCAGGCTCATGGCCAGGGCCAGCAACAACAGGCCGGGGCGCAACAGGCGCCCGCGCAGAGCCATGGACGAGCGGCAACCGGCATTCATCGGTTTCGGTCCGTGATCGGCAAGAAAATCCCGGCTCCCGTTCCTAGCGCCAGCCGGCTCGGTCCATGATGCGCACCGCCAGCGGATTCAGCTCACCCAGCCTGTCCAGGTTGACACGATCGGCCTTGAAATCTCCCCAGCTGCGCAGGCGCTCGCTGGTCTCGACGCCCTCGACCACGGGATATTCGAAATTGACCTCGGCGTACCACTTCTGCGCTTCTGGACTGACGAGGAATTCCAGCAGGCGGATCGCCTCATCGCGATTCTTTGCGTAGCGGGTCACGCCCGCCCCGCTGACATTGACATGGGTGCCGCGGCCCTGCTGATTGGGCCAGAACAGCCCCATCTTTCGTGCCGCCTTTTTCTGTGCGGGGTTCTTGCTGTTGGTCAGCATCTTGCCGTAGTAATAGGTATTGGCAACAGCCAGATCGCACTGCCCGGCTGCGGCGGCCATGATCTGATCGCGATCCCCGCCACGCGGGGGCCGCGCCATGTTGCGTACCAGGCCGCGCGCCCATTCTTCCGTGGCCTTCTCGCCATTGGCGATGCTCAGCGACGCCACCAGCGACTGGTTGTAGATATTGCCGGAGCCGCGAATGCAGATTTTCCCCTTCCAGCGCGGGTCGGCAAGATCCTCGTAGGTGGAAAGGTCCTCGGGACGAACGCGATCCCGCGCATAGAAGATAACCCGCGCCCTTTGCGAAAGACCATACCACTGCCCCTCCGGATCACGCAGATGAGCCGGCACGGAGCGCTTCAGTGCCTCGCTCTCCACCGGCTGCAGCACACCGGCCTTCTTGGCTCGGTGCAGGCGCCCGGCATCGACCGTGATGAACAGATCGGCGGGGGTATTGCGGCCTTCGTTCTGCAGCCGTACCAGCAGCTTGTCGGCCTTCGCCGCGACCAGGCGAGTCTTGATGCCGGTCTGCTCGGTAAAACGATCCAGCAGCGGCTTGATCAGCGCCTCCTTGCGCCCGGAATAGACATTGACCTCGGCGGACAGGGACGGGGCCGACAGGCTGACCAGGGTCAGAAAAAGCATCAATTTCCGGATCATGATTTGACCTCTCCTCAGGGTAAGGGGTAAACAGGAAACGGCGGCATCTTAGATGACCGAATACCGAATGTAAACAATAATTGTTCTCATTTGCATGAAACATACAGACTGGCTCGACTTCGACAGCCTGATCGGACCGGAGCGCTTTCACTGGGATCAGCTGGTGCAATACCTGGACGAGCACTCCATCGAGCTGTCAGCGGCTTCCATGGAACGCTTGCAACGCCTGGCCGTAGGCAGCGGCTACGCCCTGCAGCAACTGGCAAGGCATCCCGAGTGGACCGAGGAACTGCTGCAGCCGGCCCCTTTCGAGCTCGATGACTCGGAGCTGCAACAGGCCCTGGCCGACGCCGCCACGCCGGAGCAGATGAACAAGCCCCTTCGGCTGTTCCGTCATCGGCAACTGCTGCGCATCATCTGTCTCGACCTGTGCGAGCGGCAGGCCGTCGAAACCACCCTGCAGCAACTCAGCGACCTGGCCGATGTGCTGATCCGGCGAACCCTGGAGCGCATCGAGACCCTGTTGGCGGAACGCCACGGCCAACCCGTCGACGCCCGGGGGCAACCGGTGCAACTGAATGTGATCGGCATGGGCAAGCTTGGCGGCCACGAGCTGAATTTCAGCTCCGACATCGACCTGATCTGCACCTATCGCGAGGAAGGCGAACTCAAGGGCTTCGGCAAGCTCAGCCATTCCCAGTTCTTCACCCGGATCGTCCGCCAGCTGGTGAAATGCCTCAACGACGCCACCGAGGACGGCTTCGTCTACCGCGTGGACCTGCGCCTGCGTCCCTGGGGCGAAGCCGGCCCGGTGGTGCTCAGCCACTCCGCCTTCGAGCAGTATTACCAGCTCCACGGGCGTGACTGGGAGCAGTACGCGATGGTCAAGGCCCGCGTCATCACCGGCAGCGAGACCGACCGCGAGGCCATCGCCTCGATCCTGCGCCCCTTCGTCTACCGGCGCTACCACGACTACCGCGTGTTCGACGGCCTCGCCCGCCTGAAGAACAGCATCGATGCCGAGGCCCGTCGCAAGAGCGCGCGCGACAACCTGAAGATCGGCAGTGGCGGGATCCGCGAGATCGAGTTCTTCGTGCAGGCCTTCCAGATCCTCCGCGGCGGCCGCAATCATCGACTGCAGACCCAGAGCCTGTTGCAGGCGCTGACGGTACTCGGCGAGGAAGGCATCATCGAGCCCGACACCGCCGAGGAGCTGCGTCAGGCATACCGCTTCCTGCGCCTGCTGGAAAACCGCATCCAGATGCTGCAGGACCAGCAGACCCATGTCCTGCCCGGCGACGAGGTATCCCGCCAGCGCCTCGCGGCCCTTCTGCCGGCCCAGGGCTGGGAAGAGCTGATGCAGCACCTCGAACGCCATCGCGAACGCGTTCGCGCACATTTCGACCCGCTGTTCCGCAAGCCGGCATCGCGGGAAGAAGAACTACCGGAGCGCCCCCTGGAGGAACTGGATGAGGGCGAGTTGCAGCAGCTTCTGGACAAAACGGGCTTTCCCGATCCGCAAGCCGCGGCGCAAAAACTGTCCGCCTTCCTGCAGTCCCGCCCCCTGCTCTACCTGTCGCAACAGGCCCGGCAACGCCTGGACGGGATTCTCCCCCTGCTGTTGCAACAGGCGGCCCGCTTGCCCGATTCCCTGAACGTTCTGGACCGCCTGTTCGATCTGCTCGAGGCCATCGCCGGCCGCAGCGTCTACTACGAACTGCTCTACCAGAACCGGCCACTGCTGGAAAAGCTGGTTCAGAACCTGGCCGCCAGCGCCTGGATCGCCGAACAGGTCGCCCGCTACCCGATGCTGCTGGAGACCCTGCTCTACCCCGGAGATGCGGCCGGCCGCTTCGATCGGCAGCAACTCGAACGCTCCCTGCAGCGGCAGCTCGACAATG
>WGBK01000352.1 GCA_015494335.1 Gammaproteobacteria bacterium
TCCAGAAATTGCTCCTTGCGGGTCTTCTTGCTGCGCTTCATCAGGCACGCGCCGGTCAGGCCAAGTTGCTTTATGGGATCAGATCGTGGATCCGGCAGGTGGATGGGGAAATTTTCGTATGAGTGGGGAATTTTTCAGAGTTTCCTAAGTGTTATACACCTTACACATACCATTAAAACAAGATTTTTTGCGAAGAAATTCAGAATAGTTCAAACACAACCGAAGGTTGTTACATCGCTAATGTTCTGACGAGGTTGGTAACTAATTAATGTTAGCAATAGATCACTATGTTATTACCAATCAGTGCCTGTAAGTGCTAGACAATACCTGTAAATTCCAGTCACTCCCACTCGATCGTGGCCGGAGGTTTTCCGGAGATGTCGTAAACGACGCGGGCGATGCCGTCGATCTCGTTCATGATGCGGCGGGAGACATGGTCGAGGAATTCGTAGGGAAGGTGCGCCCAGCGGGCGGTCATGAAGTCGATGGTTTCGACGGCACGCAGGGCGACGACGTAATCGTAGCGGCGGCCGTCGCCGGTCACGCCGACGGATTTTACGGGCAGGAACACGGTAAAGGCCTGGGAGGTCTTTTCGTAGAGTTCGTGCTTCCACAACTCGTCGATGAAAATGTGATCGGCCAGGCGTAGCAGGTCGGCATATTCCTTTTTCACTTCGCCTAGGATGCGCACGCCAAGCCCGGGGCCAGGGAAGGGATGGCGGTACACCATTTCATGGGGCAGGCCCAGCTCGAGGCCCACGCGGCGCACCTCGTCCTTGAACAGTTCGCGCAGCGGCTCCACCAGCTCTAGCTTCATGTGTTCGGGCAGGCCGCCGACATTGTGGTGTGACTTGATCAGGTGCGCCTTGCCGGTGGAGGCTCCGGCGGATTCGATGACATCCGGGTAGATGGTGCCCTGGGCCAAGAAGGCCGCGTCGTTGTGCTTCTTCGCCTCTTCCTCGAAGATCTCGATGAACAGGTTGCCGATGATCTTGCGCTTGCGTTCCGGGTCGGTAACGCCCTCGAGGGCATCGAGAAAGCGCTGCTCGGCATCGATGCGTATGACCTTTACACCCATGTGCTCGGCGAAGGTGGCCATGACCTGGTCGCCTTCCCGGTAACGCAGCAGGCCGTTATCGACGAAGATGCAGGTCAACTGATCGCCGATGGCTCGGTGCAACAGCGCCGCGACAACGGAGGAATCCACGCCGCCCGAAAGACCGAGAATGACATGGCCGTCGCCAATCTGCTCGCGCAGCTTCTGCACGCTGTAATCAACGATGTTCTCAGGTACCCAGTCCGAGGCACAGCCACAGATCTCGTGCACGAAACGACCGAGGATCTCGCCACCCTTGCGCGTGTGGGTCACTTCCGGATGGAACTGCAGGCCGTAGATACGCCGCGATTCGTCGGCCATGCCGGCAATCGGGGCCGAGTCGCTGCTGCACATGAGCTTGAAGCCGGGCGGCATCTCCGCAACCCGGTCGCCGTGGGACATCCAGACATCCAGCATGCCATGGCCCTCGGCAGTGACATGGTCCTGGATATCCCGCAGCAGGTCCGTATGCCCGTGGCATCGCACCATGGCGTAGCCGAATTCACTCTTGCCGACATTCTCGACCTTGCCGCCAAGCTGCTTGGCCAGGGTCTGCATGCCGTAGCAGATGCCGAGAATCGGCACCTCCAGATCCAGCACGCGCAGATCCAGCTCCGGCGCCTCGCCCTCCAGCGTGGATTCGGGGCCGCCGGAAAGAATGATGCCCTTCGGGAGAAAGCCGGCGATACGGTCGAAATCGGCATCCCAGGGATAGATTTCGCAATAGACGCCCAGTTCGCGCACGCGACGGGCAATCAACTGGGTGTACTGGGAACCGAAGTCGAGGATCAGGATTCGGTCGTCGTGCAGGTCATGGTCGAGGCTCATCGAGTTGTCCGTGCGGCGTTGCGGTAAGGAGAAGGAATCAAACGCGGTAATTCGGCGCTTCCTTGGTAATGGTCACGTCGTGCACATGAGATTCCTTCATGCCGGCGCCGGTAACGCGCACGAACTCCGGCTTGCTGCGCAGCTCATCGATGGTGCCGCAGCCGACATAACCCATGCTGGAACGCAAGCCGCCAAGCAGCTGGTGCACGATGCCGGACAGTGGCCCCTTGTAGGGAACCCGGCCCTCGATGCCTTCGGGAACCAGCTTCTCGGCCTCGGCCTCGGCCTGGAAATAGCGGTCGCTGGAACCCTTCTGCATCGCGCCGAGGGAACCCATGCCACGGTAGGACTTGTAGGACCGGCCCTGGAACAGCTCGACCTCGCCGGGCGCTTCCTCGGTGCCGGCAAACATGCTGCCGATCATCACCGAATGGGCGCCAGCCACCAAGGCCTTGGAGACATCGCCGGAGAAGCGGATGCCGCCGTCGGCGATACAGGGGATGCCGGTATCCTTGAGCGCCAGGGCCACATTGCTGATGGCGGTGATCTGCGGTACGCCGACCCCGGCGACGATGCGCGTGGTGCAGATGGAACCGGGGCCGATGCCGACCTTGACCGCATCGGCCCCGGCCTCCACCAAGTCGCGCGCCGCGTGGGCAGTGGCGATATTGCCGCCGATGACCTGCACCTGCGGGAAATTCTTCTTGACCCAGGCCACGCGTTCGATGACGCCGCGGGAATGTCCGTGCGCGGTATCCACAACGATGACATCGACCTCGGCCCGCACCAGAGCCTCGACCCGTTCCTCGGTATCAGCACCCGTGCCTACCGCGGCACCGACGCGCAGCCGTCCCAGGTCATCCTTGCAGGCCAGCGGATAGACCTGGGACTTGGTAATGTCCTTGACCGTGATCATGCCCTTCAGGTTGAACTGGTCGTCGACCACCAGCACGCGTTCGATGCGGTGCTTGTGCAGCAGGGCCAGCACCTCATCCTTGGATGCGCCTTCGCGGACCGTGACCAGCTTTTCCTTCGGCGTCATGACCGAGGACACCGGCTGGTTGAGATTCTTTTCGAAGCGCAGGTCGCGCTTGGTGACGATACCGACCAGGCCCTCGCTGCCCACCACCGGGAGCCCGGAGATCTGGTTTTCCTCGGTGGAGGCGATGACATCGCGGATCATGGTGTCGGGGGTGATGGTGATCGGGTCCTTGATCACTCCGCTCTCGAATTTCTTCACCTTGGCCACCTGGGCCGCCTGCTCGGCCGGAGGCAGGTTCTTGTGCACGATGCCAAGGCCGCCTTCCTGGGCAATGGCGATGGCCAGGCGCGCCTCGGTCACGGTATCCATGGCCGCGGAGACCAGCGGAATGTTGAGTTCGATCCCCTGCGTCAGTTTGGTTTTCAGCTCCACCTCGTTGGGCAATACATCGGACTTGGCTGGTACCAGCAATACATCATCGAAGGTGAGGGCTTCCTGACTGATTCGCATAGAGATCTCCGCGCGGGTGAGGGTGGCAAAGCGCGATTATAAGGGATTGACCTGAACACGGTAAACCGCATAATGGTCCGGATAACTATAAAGATCCGGCATAAAATCCGGGCCGGATCGACGCGTTTGCAACCACGACAACAGAGGAGTCTCCATGAGTATCAAGCAATTGGCCGGCATGGCCCTGGGCATTGTCCTGTCCACTTCCGTCTTCGCCTCCGCCGACAAGGCGATCAGCAACGCCGAGTCCGCCCGCAAGGCCGCCGCACAGATCGGCTATGAATGGCGCGACACCGGCAAACTGATCAAGAAGGCCAGGGAACTGGCTGCAGCCGGCAAGAACGAACAGGCCATCGCTCTGGCGAAGAAGGCCGAAAAGCAGAGTCTCGACGCTGTACAGCAGTACCACAGCGAGAAAAAGCGATTCGGCCAGTAACTCCGGCTTGAACAACGCCCACAAAAAAACCGCCGTTTGGCGGTTTTTTTGTGGGCGGCCCTCCCCGGAAGAGAGAGTCTTCCAGTACTGGACTCAGACGCGACGGCGACGGGCCGCAACACCTCCCAGCAGGCCGATCAGACCGAGGGACATCAATGCCAGCGAGGAAGGCTCCGGAACGCTGACCGGCGGAACCTGGGTCTCGCCATAAATGGCATCGTTGCCGCAGGACATGGTCCAGTGCGCGCTCAGCGAATAGAGATCCGTACCCTGACCGAGCAGATCGTCGAGGTTGACGGAAACCGTGCGGTAGTAGCTCAGCTCACCGCCCACGACGGCCGAACCCACGTCATTGCTCAGCAGGCCAGACACCAAGTCGCCACTTTCCATGGCAAAGGGACTGGAAACATCGAAATAGATATCGTTGTTCCAGCTGACATTGCTATAGACCCCTGCTGCATCCACGCCCGTGCCGGCTCCGCCAACGGGATCCTGCCCCCAGTAATCCTGGGTGTACAGGCCGAAGTCGATGGCGAACTCGTTACCGCCATTGAGAATCAGCTGGATATCCCCGCCATAGTAATCTGTGCTACCGCTGGTTACCTTGTTGTCTTCGATATCGAAGCCGGTTTGCAGACCAAGGGAAAGGGTATTGCCATCCAGCTTGAAATAGAAGAATTCGGCGTCGAAACGCTGGCCGCCCCAACCCGGGTTGACCTTGCCATCGCTGGCCCGATAACCGTCGTCATTGGCTAATTGCGTCCAGCCGTCGGCAGCCCACATGTCGAGGGCGCCATTCTTGACCAGGGTGGCCGATGCCGTGCCGGTAGCCAGCATCAGGGCCGTCAGGGATGAATACAGAACTGCTTTTTTCATGATCGAATCCATTTTGTGTGTGAAGTGCAATGACAACAAGGCACTTTTCGTGCCCCAACCCGATAAACTCTTTACTATCAATGGATTATACATATCGCCCTGATTTATCTTGCGCATTGCTCCACAATATCTTACAAATCCCGCCCCGGCCTGTCCGATAAAGTTGACAGCCCCTGACCCATCGAGACCCTTCCATGCCCGCTGCTCCCGCAAACGAAGCCATCTGGAGCGTTTCCGCGCTCAATTTCGAGATCCGCACGCTGCTCGAACAGGGCGTGGGGCGTGTCTGGCTCGAGGGCGAGATCTCCAACTTCGCGGCGCCGGCCTCCGGCCATTGGTACTTCACGCTGAAGGACGAGCGTGCGCAGTTGCGTGCAGCCATGTTCCGCAACCGCAACGGCCGGGTCGGTTTTCGGCCGCAGAATGGCCAGCAGGTACTGATCCGGGCGCAGGTCACCCTCTACGAGGCGAGAGGCGAATTCCAGCTCGTCGTCGAGCACATGGAAGAAGCCGGCATCGGTCGCCTGATGCGCGACTACGAAGCCCTGAAGAAGAAGCTGTCCGCCGAGGGACTGTTCGACGAGAATCGCAAGAAGCCCGTGCCTACGGCGGCCCTGCGCATCGGCATCGTCACCTCGCCCAGTGGAGCAGCCATCCGCGATGCCCTGTCGGTGATCCGGCGCCGTTCGCCAATGTCACGAGTCATCCTCTACCCCACTCCGGTACAGGGCGAACAGGCCGCGGACGAGATTGCCCGCGCAATCCAGGTCGCCAACCGGCACCGCGAATGCGATGTGCTGTTGCTGATCCGCGGCGGCGGCTCGCTGGAAGACCTGTGGTGCTTCAACGACGAGAAGCTGGCATGGGTGATCGCCGACAGCGAATTGCCGATCGTCAGCGGCGTCGGCCACGAAATCGATTTCACCATCGCCGATTTCGCCGCCGATCTGCGCGCTCCGACGCCCTCGGTGGCGGCGGAAACGGTTACCGCCGACCAGTACGAGTTGATGAGCCGGATCGATCGCCTGCAGGCACGACTGACCCAGTTGCAGCGGGAACAACTGAAGCAGCAGAGTCAACGGATCGCCCAACTCGCCCAGAGATTGCGCGCGCAACATCCGGAGCGACAATTGCTGTCGATGCGCCGACAGTTGCGGTTCGCAATCTCCGGCCTGATCCAGGCCATGAAAGGACGGCTGCAACAACAGCAGTCCCGGCAGACCCTGCTGCTGCAGCGACTTCATCACCAGCATCCCGGTCGCCAGATTCAATATTACCGCCAGCGGATGGAGCAATGGATTCATCGCCAGGACCAGCAGATCCACCGCCAGCTCGAGCACAAGCGCCAACAATTGCAGTTGCAAGCCCGCTCCCTCGACGACCTGAGTCCCCTGAAAACGCTGGGGAGGGGTTTTGCCGCCATCGAGAAACAGGGTCGGCTGGTTCACTCCGCGCAGGATCTCGAAACCGGAGACAGCGTTTCCCTGCGCTTCTCGGACGGTCAGCGTCGGGCCCGAGTCGACGACTGACACCCGCTCCTGCCTTCCTGCTCTGTCGCCCAGCGGCTTCCTGGCCACTCGCATCCCGGATACCGGGATAAACTAATCATTATTTCTTATGGATAGATAAACTCTATTTCTGATCCAAAAGCGTATAATACGCCGCAATAATAACCGGTGGCAGCACCATGCCCACCGGCGCAATCAACAAGCAGGAGTCAACCATGAGCAAGCATACCGTCACCATTACCGACAACCGCAACGGCAACGAAGCGGAGTTCGACATCATCGACCCGACCATCGGATCCCCGGCCATTGACATTCGCACGCTACATGGCCAACTCGGCCTGTTCACCTACGACCCGGGCTTTCAGGCGACCGCAAGCTGCAAGAGCGATATCACCTACATCGATGGCGATCAGGGCATCCTGCTCTACCGCGGCTATCCCATCGAGCAGCTCGCCGAGCAGAGCAACTACCTAGAAACCAGCTATCTGCTGATGTACGGCCACCTGCCCAACCCGGACGAGTACGACGATTTCGTCAACATCATCAAGCGCCACACCATGGTGCACGAAGGCGTCAAGCAGTTCTTCAACGGCTTCCAGCACGACGCCCATCCAATGGCCATCATGGTCGGCGTGGTCGGCGCCCTGTCGGCCTTCTACCACGACTCCCTGGATGTCAGCAATCCGCGCCATCGCGAGATTTCGGTCCACCGGCTGCTGGCCAAGATGCCGACCATCGCTGCCTATTCCCATCGTCGCGCCCACGGGCTGCCCCTGCCCTATCCGCGCAATGATCTCGATTTCATCGAGAACTTCATGTACATGATGTTCAGCGTGCCGACCGAGGAATACCAGATCAACCCGGTGGCAGTACGCGCGATGCGCAAGATCTTCATCCTCCATGCCGACCACGAGCAGAACGCCAGCACCTCCACCGTGCGCCTGGCCTCCAGCTCCGGCGCCAATCCCTTTGCCTGCATCTCCGCCGGCATCGCCTCCCTGTGGGGGCCGGCCCACGGCGGCGCCAACGAGGCGGTGATCCGCATGCTCGAGGAGATCCAGGATCCGTCCGAGATCCCGAAATACATTGCCCGCGCCAAGGACAAGAACGACCCCTACCGCCTGATGGGCTTCGGCCACCGCATCTACAAGAACTACGATCCGCGCGCCAAGATCATCCGCGAGGCCTGCAACGATCTGCTCGATGTGCTCGACAGCAGCAAGCAGCCGCTGTTCGAAACCGCCCGTGAACTGGAGCGCATTGCAATGTCGGACGAATACTTCCTCGAGCGCAACCTCTACCCGAATGTGGATTTCTATTCCGGCATCATCCTCAAGGCGCTGGACATCCCGCTCAACATGTTCACGGTGATCTTCGCCATGGCGCGAACCGCGGGCTGGATCTCGCAGTGGATGGAAATGATGGAAGACA
>WGBK01000353.1 GCA_015494335.1 Gammaproteobacteria bacterium
ACCAAGAAAGGCAATGTCGATGAGGGCATCTATGCGCTGATCGAGCAGTCCGACATCCAGGCCGACGGCAGCTTCGACCTGGAACTCGATACCCACTACGACTGGGTCTTGCTGCTGGTCAACAGTCAGGCCCAGGTCATCGACGACAAGGTGGTGGCCTACATCAGCATCCCGGCCACGGTCGATGACGAACTCGATGATGTGCCAACATCGAACAGTAATGGCAGGGATATCGATCTCGGCAAGATTCAGCCTAATGCAAATGACCGGCGTCAGGCCGACAGCAGCAACGATGCCGAAAGCCTGAGCCAGTCCCTGACCCTGAGCAGCAGCGATCTGCAGGAAAGGGCAAAGTACGACGACAGCTATCGTCACCTGTTCAACTTCTACCTGAACTACAACGCTTCCAATGGTGACTATTACCTGCCGTTGCCCGAGGCGAACTGGGTCATGCCGTTGCCTTTCACCGGCCTGGGCGGAACCCCCCAAAGCTCGATCCCGGGAAGTTTCAGTTATGACGGCTTCTATGTCTCGATATTGACTGATGCCAGCCCGGATATCGATCTGCAAAATTTCTGTGATGCGAGTGTTGATTTCGGCATCTATCCGCCGGCCTCCGTGACCATCAATGGCATGGACTTTGACATGGTCACGCCGATCAGCAATCAGACCCAAGCCGTGACCCAATGGAACCCGACCTATTGCGGAAATTATCTTGTAAGCATTGGTGAAGCCTCCACCGGCCAGATGACTGTCCGTTTCCCGCTCGGCGAAAGCGAGATTCCATCCGGACTGTGGCGCATGAAGCAGGGCGGAGAACTGCTGGCGGCCTTCGATTTCTCGCTGGCCAAACCGGTAACCGCCAGCGGCAGGCCGCTTGGGCTGGCACCGCAATTCACGCTGATTCCGGACGCCAATGACCCGGACCGCATCGCCGCAATCCGTGTGCAGTGGTATCGGTTCGACGGGAATGCCTGGGTCGAGGTCTCCGGCAGTGAAATCGACAAGCTGGTGTACTCATCCTTCATTGAATTGGCCGATTTCGAGCAAGGCGACAATGGCCCGAAATTCCTTCAATATGCCGAGAATGACGGCCTCATCGGCGGTGAGATCACACTCCCGAATGACCATGCCTGGTATCTGGCCAACAAGCCCGCAACCCTGCCGGACAATGCCGCCGAGATCACGGAGCTGAAGCTCAACTACGAGATGGCCGGCATTTCCTACAGCTTCATCTGGTCGAAGTCCACCGGGTGAGGTTCTTCTGACAGGGGCAGGGCATTACAAGCCCGGGGTTTTCCGGTAGAATTCGCGCTTTTTCACCGCCCGGATTCCGATGATCGAAACCAACCCCATCAAGCAGCACATCGACGACCTCCTCCAGCGCATCGAAGCGCTGAGGGGGTATCTTTGACTACGCTGAAAAGAAAGAGCAGCTTGAGGAGATTCGCCTCGAGCTCGAAGATCCCGATGTCTGGAACGACCCGGAGCGCGCGCAGCAACTGGGCAAGGATCGCGCCCGCCTAGAAGCCATAGTCGACGGGCTCGATCAGGCCGAGCAACAGGTGCGCGACGCGCAGGAACTGCTCGAGCTGGCCGAGATGGAGGAGGACGAGTCCACCATCGAATCGGTGCAGCAGGACCTGGATCAGGTGGAGAATATCGTCGCTGGGCTGGAGTTCCGCCGCATGTTCTCCGGCGAGATGGACGACAAGAACGCATATCTCGACATCCAGGCCGGTTCCGGCGGTACCGAAGCCCAGGACTGGGCCGAGATGCTGTTGCGCATGTACCTGCGCTGGGGCGAGCGCAAGGGCTTCAAGACCGAGCTGATCGAGGTCTCGCCCGGCGAGGTGGCGGGCATCAAGAGCGCCACCGTCAAGTTCGAGGGCGATCACGCCTACGGCTGGCTGCGCAGTGAAACCGGCGTGCATCGCCTGGTGCGCAAGTCGCCCTTCGATTCCGGCAATCGCCGCCACACCTCCTTCGCCTCGGCCTTCGTCTCGCCGGAGGTGGACGACGACATCGACATCGAAATCGATCCCTCGGATCTGCGCATCGATGTCTATCGCGCCAGCGGCGCGGGCGGACAGCACGTCAACCGCACCGAGTCGGCGGTGCGCATCACCCACGAGCCGACCGGCATCGTGGTGCAGTGCCAGAACGACCGTTCCCAGCACAAGAACAAGGCGACGGCGATGAAGCAGCTCAAGGCCAAGCTCTACGAACACGAGCTGCAGAAACGCAACGAAGCCTCCCAGGCGGTGGAGGACAGCAAGTCCGACATCGGCTGGGGCAGCCAGATCCGCTCCTATGTGCTGGACCAGTCCCGGATCAAGGATCTGCGCACCGGATACGAAACCGGCAACACCCAGGCCGTGCTCGACGGCAACCTGGACCCCTTTATCGAAGCCAGTCTCAAGAGTGGATTGTAATGAAGCAAGCTGACAACGCGGATACGCCCGCCACAGAAGACGCCCGCGAGGACGAGAACCGGCTGATCGCCCAGCGCCGCGAGAAACTGCTCGCCCTGCGCGAGGAAGGCCAGGCCTTCCCCAACGATTTTCGTCGCAACACCCTCGCCGGTGAGCTGCATGCCGAATACGACGACAAGCCGCGCGAATTCTTCGACGACAACGAGATCCGTGTCGCCGTGGCGGGCCGCATGATGGCCAAGCGCATCATGGGCAAGGCCAGTTTCGCGCAGATCCTCGACATGAGCGGGCGCATCCAGCTGTTCGTGCAGCGCGATGCGCTGGAAGAGGGCGTCTATGCCCGCTTCAAGGGCTGGGATGTCGGCGACATCCTTGGCGCTGAGGGGCGGCTGTTCAAGACCAAGACCGGCGAACTGTCGGTGCGCGTGGACCATATCCGCCTGCTCACCAAATCCCTGCGCCCGTTGCCGGAGAAATTCCACGGACTGACCGACCAGGAAATGCGCTACCGCCAGCGCTACCTCGACCTGATCATGAACGAGCCGGTGCGCGAAACCTTCCGCACGCGCACCCGCATGATCAACTACATCCGTCATTTTCTCGACGAGCGCGGCTTCCTCGAGGTCGAGACGCCGATGATGCAGGTGATCCCCGGCGGCGCCACGGCGCGGCCCTTCATCACCTACCACAATGCGCTGGACATGGAACTCTAC
>WGBK01000354.1 GCA_015494335.1 Gammaproteobacteria bacterium
ACTTCATCCTGCTCTCCGGCACCAAGGTGCGTGAGATGCTGGGTCGCGGCGAAGCTCCGCCGAAGGAGTTCTCCCGTCCCGAAGTGGCCAAGATCCTCATCGACTACTACCAGTCGCTGAGCGATTGATCCACGGCAGGATCCGGACAGGAAAAGGGCGGTTCTACCGCCCTTTTTCCGTTAGACTCCGAAACGAGGGAAGCTCTGATCGATTCATGAACTCGCATCTCATGCCTGAAATGTCCGATAACTTCGTTGAAGCCCTTGCCAATAGCCTGCTACAAGGTGAATCGCGCAGCGAGAGAAGGCCCCCTGGGGGGTTGGCTGCGAACTTCGCCTTGTTCTCGAACATTTCAGGCATAATCTGCTTCGTCCAGAATCGATCAGAGCTTCCCTAGACCAACCCGCCTTCCCACCCATGACCGAGCATTCCCCAGATCACCCCGGCCTGAAGGACATCGACGACCTCAAGGCCTTCACCGCCGACGACATGCAGCGCGTCAACCGCGTCATCGAGGATTTCCTGCGCTCCGATGTCGTGCTCATCAACCAGCTCGCCGCGCACATCATCCACAGCGGCGGCAAGCGCCTGCGCCCGATGCTGGTGATGCTCGCCGCGCGCGCCTGCGGCTACGATGCCGCCGAAGGCCACGACGCCCTGCTTGCGGCCACAGTGGAATTCATCCACACCGCCACGCTGCTGCACGATGATGTGGTCGACGAATCAGACATGCGCCGCGGACAGGAAACCGCCAGCTCCATCTGGGGCAACGAGGCAGCTGTACTGGTCGGCGACTACCTCTATTCGCGCGCCTTTCAGATGATGGTGCAGGCCCAGTCGCTGCGCATCATGAACCTGATGGCCGACACCACCAACACCATCGCCCAGGGCGAGGTGATGCAACTGCTCAACATCAACGACCCGGACACCAGCGAAGAGAGCTACCACCGCGTCATCTACGCCAAGACCGCCTGCCTGTTCGAGGCCGCCGCGCGCACCGGCGCCATTCTCAGTGAGTCGGACAGCGCCATCGAACAGGCCCTGGCCGAATACGGCAAGCACCTCGGCATCGCCTTCCAGCTGGTCGACGATGCCCTCGACTACGAAGCCGACAGCGAGGAGCTGGGCAAGAATGTCGGCGACGACCTGGCCGAGGGCAAGCCGACCCTGCCCCTGATCCACGCCCTGGAGAAAGGCAACCCCGAACAGCAGGCCCTGATCCGCGAAGCCATCGAGAACGGCGGCCTCGAGCAGATCGAAGCCATCACCGCTGCCATCCGCGCCACCGGCGCGCTGGAATACACCCACCGCCAGGCCATCGAACAGGCCGAACGCGCCAAGGCCGCCCTCGAAGCCCTGCCCCCCTCCCCGGCCCGCGACGCCCTCGCCTTCATCGCCGATTTCTCGGTACAGCGCAGCTACTGACTTCGCATCCAATATCCCCCGTACCTGCGTAGGATGGGTTGAGCGCAGCGAAACCCATCGAATCAGCCTATTTCTCCAGCAACAGCCGCCGCACAAGCACCACCCTCGGCGTTTTCAGGCTCGAAGCAAACAGCGTGACATCCACGACCTGCCCCATATCCATGTTGCGTCCGGCGGGCGCCTTACGGATTTCTTCGAGGGGGATGCGCAGGCGGTTGCGGCCGGGTTGCAGCGGGAAACTGCGATTGAAACGGTCGCCAAAGGCATAGGCGCGAGGGCCGCTCTCGTGGCGCCGGTCGTGAACGCGCACGGTCAGACGCAGGGGTTCTTGCGAGGGCAGGTCCAGCTCGATGACCAGCGCTTCGTATCCGCGCCAGTCGCCGGGAAAGTCCTTCAGGCTGGCGCCGGAGTAGTCGCCGGGCAGCAGGGTCATTTGCAGTGAGGGCTGCCCGTCTTCCGCCTCGATGATCTTCAGCCTGGCCCTGCCAGACCAGCGGTCCAACTCGAAGGGCGTGGAGGAATCCGCCAGAATCGGGAATTGCCGCCAGGCAAATCCGGTATCGATCAAGGCTCGCCCGAAGGGCATCAACTCCCACAGCAACAGGGCCAGCACCAGGCCGCGCAAGACCCAGCGCCGCAGGCGCCCGGGACCGAGCAGTCCAGGGTAAAAGGCCAGTACCAGCAGACGGCCACCGAGATCACGCAGGAGGTCCATCACGTCCGCACTGCGTTGGGTACCGATCTGAAGCAGCTCGATGGCCCCGCCGATCAACAGCGAAGCCAGCAAGACCCACAGCCACTGCCGCCACCGGGGCTGACGACGCAAGATGTCCCATTGCAGCAGCAGCCAGGCGATCAGGGCGAAATAGGCGACATGGCCGAGATTCCAGAAGGCACGAAAGGCGCGTCCGGGGAGGATCTCGTCGCTGCCGAACACCAGCAGCAGGCTCAACACGACCAGCCCGGACAGGGCCAGCCCGACACCGCCACGGCGGGACATGCTACAGCCGCCAGGTCACCGCGGCCGAGGCCCGTTTTGCCTTCTCCACGGCGGCTTCGATACTTTCGTCCCGCGCCAGTGCCACGCCCATGCGCCGCTCGTCGCGGACCTCGGGCTTGCCAAACAGGCGCAGCTGGGTGTCCGACTCCGCCAGGGCCTGCTCCAGGCCCTCGAAAACCACGGCATCGGAATCCCCCTCGACCAGGATCACGCTGGAGGCGCTGGGTCCGAACTGGCGAATCACCGGGATCGGCAGCCCCAGAATGGCCCGTGCGTGCAGGGCGAACTGGGACAGGTCCTGGGAGATCATCGTCACCATGCCGGTATCGTGGGGTCGCGGTGAGACCTCGCTGAAGATGACCTCGTCGCCGCGCACGAACAGCTCGACGCCGAAGATCCCATGCCCGCCCAGGGCTTCGGTAACGGCCCCGGCCATTTCCCGGGCCTTGCGCCGGGCCGTATCGCTCATCGCCTGGGGCTGCCAGGACTGCCGGTAATCGCCGTTCACCTGCACATGCCCGATGGATTCGCAGAACAGGGTTTGCGTTCCGGTGCGCACGGTCAGCTGGGTGATCTCGTAATCGAAATCGACGAAGCCCTCGACGATGACCTTGCCGCCGCCGGCTCGACCACCTTCCTGCGCATGGGCCCAGGCTGCATCGATCTGCGAGGCTTCGTGCAGCAGGCTCTGGCCCTTGCCGGAGGAGCTCATGATCGGCTTGATCAGGCAGGGCAGTCCGATCTCGACGATGGCCTCATCCAGCTCCTGCCGGGTGGCGGCAAAGCGATAGGGCGAAGTGGCCAGGCCCAGCTCCTCGGCCGCGAGGCGGCGTATGCCCTCGCGATTCATCGTCAGTTGCGCCGCTCGCGCGGTGGGAATCACGGTATAGCCCTCGCCCTCCAGATCGGCCAGGGTATCGGTGGCGATGGCCTCGATCTCGGGCACGATGTAATGGGGCCGTTCCTGTTCGATCACCGCACGCAAGGCAGCACCATCGAGCATCGACAGGACATGGGAGCGGTGCGCTACCTGCATCGCCGGCGCATTGGGGTAACGATCGACGACAATGGTCTCGACGCCGAAGCGTTGCAGTTCGATGACGACTTCCTTGCCCAGTTCGCCGCCGCCGCAGAGCAGCACGCGGGTGGCGGAAGGGGAAAGCGGGGTGCCGATGGCGGTCATGGTTGTTCTCCGATAGCAACGGGTCGGTTCGGATCGCGGATCCATTCGCTCCAGGATCCGGCATAGAGCAGGGGCAGGCCGAGGCCGGCGGCATGCTGCGCCAGCAGGGGCTGGCAGGCGGAGACGCCGGAGCCGCAGAGGTAGGCCTGGCGCTCGGGCGGATGGCTCTGGTACAGGGGCGCGTACAGCTCGCGCAAGGCCTTCGGGGAATGGAAGAAGCCGCGGTCATCAACATTTTCGGTCAGCGGCAGGTTGACCGATCCGGGTACATGGCCGGCCACCGGGTCGATGGGTTCGGCTTCGCCGCGATAACGCTCCGCGGTACGCACATCGACCAGCAGGAAATCCCCATGGCCGATATTGCGCTCCACGGCTTGTGCGTCCACCACGGCGGCTTCCTCGAAGCGACGAATCGGGTTGCGCGGACGATAGACCCTTGCCTCGGGGCGGGACGGCTCGGCATCCACCGGCAGACCGGCCTGGCGCCAGGCCGACCAGCCGCCATCGAGCACCGCAACCTGCTCGTGCCCGAGCATGTGCAGCAGCCACCACAGCCGCGCGGCATACATCGACAGGCTGTCGTCATAGGCCACCACGCGGGTATGCTCGTCGATGCCTTGTTGGCCCAGCCAGTCGACGAAGGCCGGCAGATCCGGCAGCGGGTGCCGTCCGCTCCGTGGCGTTACCGGCGAGGACAGCACGCGGTCGAGGTGGGCATAGGCCGCACCGGGAATATGGCCCTGGAGCCATTCCTGCTCGCCCGCATCCGGATTCATCAGATCGAAGCGGCAATCGACGACGCGCCAGCCCGGTTCGGAATAATGATTCGACAGGGTCTCGACATCGACGAGGCCGTGCGACAGATCGGGGG
>WGBK01000355.1 GCA_015494335.1 Gammaproteobacteria bacterium
CGCCCTGGCTGGCCATGCGCATCAAGCCGTCGATGCAGAAACTGAAGGAGATGGAGGAGTCCGAGCACAAGCAGAACGAATGGCTTGGCCGCCTGTTCCACAAGACCCTGGTGCCGCTGATCACGCGCAAGACCCGCGGCCGCCTGTTCCTGATCTCCCTGTTCGTCGTGTTCTTCCTGTCGGTGGCCCTGTTCTACACCAAGAGCGTTCCGGTCAAGATGCTGCCGCTGGACAACAAGCCCGAGTTCAATATCGTCGTCAACATGGACGAGGGAACGGCCCTGCCGGTGACCGCCAATGTCGTCAACCAGCTGGCCGACGAGCTGCTCAAGGTGCCCGAGGTCACCGCCCTGCAGACCTATGTCGGTACCGCTTCCCCGTTCAATTTCAACGGTTTGGTGCGACACTATTACTTGCGGCAACAGCCCTGGGAAGCCGATATCCAGGTGCAGTTGATGGACAAGGGCGAACGCGATCGCAGCAGCCACGAGATCGCCGAGGATGTGCGGGTCAAACTGTTGCAGGCGCTCGAGGGACGTGATGATGTCCGTATCCAGGTGGTCGAGATGCCGCCCGGCCCGCCGGTCCTGCAATCCGTCGTTGCCGAGGTGCATGGTCCCGACGACGATATCCGACGCCAGGTGGCCAGCGATCTCGAGCAGATGTTCATGCGCTCGCCCAACATCACCGATGTCGATACGCTGATGACCAAGCCCTACCAGATCTGGCGCTTTGAGGTGGACAGCGAGAAGGCCGTGCGTCGTGGTATCTCTGTGGATACGATCAATCGCACCCTGCGCATGGCCCTCGGCGATTTCGTGCTGGGCGATGTGAAGAGCGGTTACAAGCTCGAGCCGACCTTCATCGTCATCCAGGTACCCTACGAGGCTCGCGCGGACCTGCCGCGATTGAAGGAGATCCCCGTAACCAGCCAGTATGGCTATACCGTACCGCTGGGCGAACTCGGCGATTTCTACCGCGGCATGCAGGAACCGGTGATCTATCACAAGGATCTGCGCACCGTGGAATATGTCACCGGCGAGACCACCGGCCGTCTCGGTGCGCCCATCTACGGCATGATGGATGTCGAGGACTACCTTAAGGATTACACCGCACCCGACGGCGTCGAGCTCCAGTCCACCTGGACCGGTCCGCCGGAAACCGATGATCAGTCTGCCTTCGAGTGGGCCGGTGAATGGACGGTCACCTACGAGACCTTCCGCGACATGGGTATGGCCTTCGCCGCAGCGATCATCCTGATCTACATGCTGGTGGTGATGGAATTCGGCAACTTCAGCCTTCCGGCCATCATCATGGCGCCGATCCCGCTGACCCTGGTCGGCATCATCCCCGGCCACTGGCTGTTCGGCGCCGAGTTCACGGCCACTTCGATGATCGGCTTCATCGCGCTCGCCGGCATCATCGTGCGCAACTCGATCCTGCTTGTGGATTTCACCCGTCACGAGGTCGAGGCCGGGCGGCCGGTCACGGAATCGGTATTGCTGGCCTGCAAGGCACGTACCCGGCCGATCATCGTCACCGCCCTTGCATTGGTGGGCGGTTCCGGCGTCATCATCTTTGATCCGATATTCAAGGGCATGGCGATTTCCCTTGCCTTTGGCGTGCTGGTTTCCACGGTATTGACCCTGGTCGTGATTCCGCTCGGCGCCATCACCGTGCGCAAGGCCTTCGCCGAAAAAACCATTGGTGCCGGCGGCCAGACCCTCTACGGCGAGCTGCCCTACGACCCGATTCTCGAAGGTGAGGATTACGACGACCTTGACGATGACAAGGACAAGGGATTCCTAGACTACCTGACTGACGGTATCAATTTCCAGTGGATCTTCGTCGCTTCCATGGCCCTGGCCCTGTACCGCTTCTTCCGCGACCTGTGGTACAGCCTGGCAGGCCTGTTCAAGCGCAAACCTGACGACCGTCAGCCGCCGCCGAGTTCACCGCCAGCACCGAAGACTCCTCCGTCGGCACCACCGCCAACCGGAGGGGAAGGCCCGGAGGGCAGGGACGAGGCGGCCGAGAAAGCCGCAGCCGAGAAAGCCGCAGCCGAGAAAGCCGCAGCCGAGAAAGCCGCAGCCGAGAAAGCCGCAGCCGAGAAAGCCGCAGCCGAGAAAGCCGCAGCCGAGAAAGCCGCAGCCGAGAAAGCCGC
>WGBK01000356.1 GCA_015494335.1 Gammaproteobacteria bacterium
AGGAGAGCTTTCACCAGCGCCAGGGCTACGAGCTGATGCTGACCCTGTGCCGCGGCACGCCGGAACAGAAGGCGATGGCCCAGGATGCCCTCAACCGCTTCTACTGGCCGGCGTTGATGATGTTCGGTCCCCACGACAGTGAATCGGCCCACAGTGCGAAATCCATGCAATGGAAGATCAAGCGCGAGTCCAACGACGATTTGCGGCAGAAATTCATCGACCAGACAGTGCCGCAGATCGAGTTCCTGGGTCTCGAGCATCCAGACAAGGACATCCGCTGGAACGAGGAACGCGGTCATTACGACCACGGCGAGATCGACTGGGATGAGTTCTATCGCGTGATCAGCGGCAATGGTCCCTGCAACCGCCAGCGCATCCAGCACCATGTCCGCGTGCACGAGGAGGGCGCCTGGGTGCGGGATGCGATGAACGCCTATCAACAGAAGAAGAAGGATCGCGCACGCGCGGCCGCCTGAGGAACATCGACCATGATCAAAGAGAATCTCGACCTCTACGAAGTCTTCATCCGCGCTCGTCGCGGGCTCGACCACAAGCATGTAGGCAGCCTGCATGCCGAGGATCCGGAGCAGGCCCTGGAATACGCCCGCGACATCTACACCCGCCGCGGCGAGGGCGTCAGTATCTGGGTGGTGTGTTCGCGCGATATCACCGCTTCCCAGGAAGACGATAGCGAAGCCTTCTACGACCCTTCCAACGACAAGCCCTATCGGCTGGCGACCTATTACGAGTTGCCGGACGAAGTGAACAACATGTGATGCCGCCATGAAGGATACAGAACGCAAGCAGGCCACCCTCGAATACGCCCAGCGTCTTGGCGACGATGCCGTGGTGCTCGGGCACCGACTTTCGGAGTGGTGCAGCAACGCGCCCTTTCTCGAGGAAGACCTGGCGCTGGCCAACACGGCGCTGGATTTCATCGGACGGGCGCGCATGTACTACAGCTACGCCGCCGAACTGGCCGATGACGGCCGCGACGAGGACGATTTCGCCTATCTGCGCGACCAGCGCGAATACCGCAACCTGCTGCTGCTCGAACTGCCCCGCGGCGATTTCGCCTACAGCATGGCGCGGCAGTTTCTCGCCGATGTGTACAACCTGCTGTTCCTCGAACGGCTGATGCAGTCGAGCGACGAACGGCTCGCTGCAATCGCGGCCAAGGCGATCAAGGAGAGCCGCTATCATCTGCGCCGCAGCCGCGACTGGATGCTGCGCCTCGGCGACGGCACCGAGGAGAGCCACGCGCGTCTGCAGCGGGCCGTCGATGACCTCTGGGGCTTCACCCACGAGCTGTTCGAGATCGATGCGCTGGAACAGGCCCTGGTGGAGCAGGGCGTCGCCGTGGATACGCCGGCGCTGCGCGATGCCTGGCTCGAGCAGGTCGAGCAGACCCTGGCTGAAGCCACCCTCGAACGGCCGGCGGACGACTGGGCGGTGAAGGGTGGCCGCGAGGGCTACCACACCGAACACCTGGGGCATCTGCTGACCGAGATGCAGGCCCTGCATCGCGCCCATCCCGGCTGCGAATGGTGAAACCGCAATGGCCAGCGATGGAAATCGGCGATGACGCCTGGCGGCAACGCACCGCGCGGCGCGCCGCCTCCGCCCTGCCCGAGGTCTGGAACCTGCTCGACGAGATCAGTGACCCGGAAATCCCGGTGGTCAGCCTGTGGGATCTTGGCATCCTGCAGGATGTACGCAAGGAAGGCGATACGCTGGTGGTGACGATCACGCCGACCTATTGCGGCTGCCCGGCGATGACCGAGATCGAGCAGGATATCGAGCGCAAGCTCAGGCAGGCGGGCCATGAGCCGCTGCGCATCGAAACCCGCCTGTCGCCGCCCTGGAGTACGGACATGATGTCCCCCGAGGCCCGGCAGGCCCTCGAAGGCTACGGTATCGCGCCGCCCTGCAGTGCCTGTACCGCTGGTGGTGGCCAACCCGCCTGTCCGAATTGCGGCTCGAACGAGACGCGTCCGGTCAGCGAGTTCGGTTCCACCGCCTGCAAGGCGCTGTGGCAATGCGACGCTTGCCAGGAACCCTTCGATTATTTCAAACCCATCTGATCCGCCAGATAAAAACCAGAGGTACACCCATGTCGGCCCTATCCCATTACCCCCTGACCGTAACCGAGCTGCGCCCGGAAACCGACGAAGCCGTGTGCCTGACCCTGCAACCACCGGCCGGGCATGAAGATGCCTTCCGCTTCCGCGCCGGACAATACCTGACGCTGCGCGCCGAGATCGACGGCGAGACGGTCAGCCGCAGCTATTCCATCTGTTCGGGCGAGGGGGAAGACCGGTTGCAGGTCGGCATCAAGCGCGTGCCCGGCGGAAAATTCTCCAACTGGGCCAACGATCGTCTGAAGGTCGGCGATGTCGTCGAATCCCTGCCGCCGCAGGGGCATTTCACGCCGGATATCGATTCCGAACACCAGCTCGACTACATGTGCATCGCCGCCGGCAGCGGCATCACGCCGATCCTGTCGATCATCAAGACCGTGCTGGCGCGCGAGCCCGAAAGCCGGGTGACGCTGATCTACGGCAACCGCAAGACCGGCAGCGTGATGTTCCGTGATGATCTCTCCTTCGTGAAGAACCGCTACCTCGACCGTTTCCAGTGGATCAACATCATGGACGAGGAAGACCAGGGCAGCGACCTGCTCAATGGTCGCATCGACAACGAAAAGGGCGCGGCCCTGCACAAGGCCGGATTGATCGATGTGCTGAACACCGACCAGGCCTTCATCTGTGGACCGGAGGCGATGATGTCCGAAGTCTCCCGCGGCTTCCGAGCCTCGGGCCTCGGCGAGGACCAGATTCACTACGAACTCTTCTCCAGCTCCAGCGAGGATGCCGAGGCCGCGCTGAAAAAGGCGCGCGAGCGCCAGCGCGCCTTCGGCGAGGAAAAGCA
>WGBK01000357.1 GCA_015494335.1 Gammaproteobacteria bacterium
GTTTATTGACTTGGCACCCGACATCGAGGCATTTGTTTACCGGGCTCTGGAACCGGATTCTGACCTGTTGACGGACATGGCGTCCCACATGAGTTTTATCGAGGACGATCCAATGGTTCAGTGGTGGATTTCGACAATGCGCGACAATCGGGGTCGATTCGTAATGAGTAATTCATGATGATCCCCAGCATGGGATGAACAAGATGATTTGGGCTGAAAAACTCGTCACTACAGGGCCTTGAATAGCGACAATGCGATGAATACGGAAAGAGCGTTCCGCCACAAACGGTTTCAGCCGACCTGGAAGCCCGACAGCCCTATTGGAGCTTCCGCTTCCTGAATCTGCAGGCCATCCACCCGGGCCAGCTCCGGCCCCTGGTGTAGCCAGGCGACCAGCCGGTCGACGGCTTCTTCGGTGCCGCAGGCGAGCACTTCCACCCGGCCATCGGGCAGGTTGATGGCATGGCCGGCAAGGCCCAGCTGAAGGGCCATGCGGCGGGTGGAATCGCGGAAGAAAACGCCCTGAACCCGACCGGAGACGAAGATGCGTTTGCAGGTCATGACGCGATTATTTCGCAACTTGCGGGAATAATCGAGAACAAGGATGCGTCCTATCGGATCATGTGTCGTAAATCCGTTCTTGTGTTGTTGGCGGTTGCCCTGTTGCTGCTGGCCGGTCCGGCGCGGGCGGAGCAGGGCGTCCGCATTGGCGTGCTGGCCTACAATGGCGCGGACCGGGCCTTGCAACGCTGGAAACCGACGGCCGATTACCTCACCCGGGCCATACCCGGCTATCGCTTCGAGATCCTGCCGCTGACTCACGAAGCCTTCCGCAACCGCATCCGCAAGGGGCAGCTCGACTTCATACTCACCAACCCGGCGCACTATGTGCAACTCGAGGTGCATTTCGGTGCCACGCGCATTACCACTTTCCGCAATCGTTTCCAGGACAAGGTACTGACGCGCTTCGGATCGGTGATCTTCACCCGCATGGATCGCAATATCCATCTGCTGTCGGAACTGGCCGGTTTGCGCCTGGCGGCGGTCAACGCCGAGGCCTTCGGCGGCTTTCTGCTGGCTCGAAGAACCCTGATGGAGGCGGGTATCGACCCGCTGGACGACATGAAGCCCCTGTGGCTGGGCTTTCCCCAGGACGATATCGTGCAGGCGGTACTGGAAGGACGGGCGGAAGTGGGCACGGTACGCACCGGCATCCTCGAAACCCTCGCCGCCCAGGGGCGCATCGACCTGGACCGTATCCGCGTGCTGAACCAGCGACAGGGCGATGACTTCCCCTTGCTGCGCAGTACCGATCTCTACCCGGAATGGCCCTTCGCCCGTCTGCCCCAGACCGACGAGGACCTGGCCCGGGCCGTGGCCATCACCCTGTTGCAAATGCCCGAGGCCTCGCCGCCCGCCGAGGCGGCCGGAGGCGCCGGATGGACCATACCGCTTGATTACAGCGGGGTTCACGAGGTTCTGCAGCACACCCAGGTCGATCCCTATGAACCCCGTCCCCTGTCCTGGTCGGAACTGTGGCAGGGTTATCGGAGCTGGATTCTGGGCCTGTTGCTCGTGTTCCTGCTGTTGTTGATGGCCGCCATCCAGGTGTCACGCATGAACCGCCGATTGAAGCGCTCGGAACAGGCCCTGACGCAGCACCGGAACGATCTGGAGCGCCTGGTCGAGCAGCGAACCCAGCAGCTGATCACGGCCAACCGGGCGCTGAAACAGGATATCGAGTCGCGCATCCAGTCCGAGGAGGCCCTGCAGGGCGGTTGCGAGTGCCTGCAGAGCTTTCACGGGCTGATCACGCGCTCCGACCTGAGCCGCGAGCAGCGCCTGCAATCGATTCTTGACCTGATGTGCCAGTTCTTCGGCGCCGAGGAGGTGTTGTTGTCCCGCGTCGAGGACGGACAGCTTCGGGGCTGCACCCACAGCCCGGAGCGTGATTCCCTGCCGGACAGCCTGCAGCCGGATGCGGCCCAGGACTGCCTGCGCGACAAGCAGTTGATCGAACAGTGCCTGGACGAGCAGGGCGCCGAACGGCGTTATCTCGCCTGCCCGGTGATGCTGCAGGGCCGGGTTATCTGCGTGCTCGAGTTCCTGTCGGCGCCCCTCGCCGATGGCAGCGCGGCCCACCGCCTGCGGACTTCCAACGAGTTGAGCATGCGCATCCTGCAACTGATGGCCCAGTGGCTGGGGCATGAACGCAGCGAGCAGCAGCGGGAAGACCAGCGATCCGTCGCTGCCCACCGGCTGGATAACCTGACCCGGCGCGAGAAACAGGTGCTGGAGCTGGTCGTGGCCGGCCGTTCGAGCAAGGAGATCGCCCGCCTGCTGGAGATCAGCATCAAGACCGTCGAGCTGCACCGCTCCAATCTGTTGCGCAAGTCGGGAGTGAACACGGCGGTGGAGTTGACCCGTCTGGCGCTCGAAGCCGGGCTTGAAGAAGAAACTCCCGAAAAAACAATGCAATAGGGCAAGAACCTGGGGTTTCCCCTGGTATCCAATCGGCAATCGAACCTATTGTTGAATGATCCGTCGACGCCGATGATCGAGGCTCCAAAACAACACCAGAGGAGCTATCGACATGAAATACAGACAATGGGGCTTGACCCTGCTCACCAGTACCGCGCTGCTTTTCGGCGGCGGAGCCGCTGTGGCCGCCAAGGACAAGCAGGATGCCGGTCAGGGTCACGACTACCGCACCTTCCACGCCAACGGTACCATCGACTACGGCAAGATCGGCGATTCCTACACCGCGGATCTGGTCATGTACCTGGCGGGCAATCAGTTCATGGTGATGGAGGATCTGATCCGGGACTTCCAGAAGAGAAACCCCGACATCAAGACCGTGTATGTCGAAACCATACCGCCGGGGCAGATCTTCAAGAAACAGTTGCTGCAACAGGGCGAGATCAACGGCCAGAAGACCTCGATGAACCCGGATCTGTTCGCCAGCGTCAATATCAACCACCTGAAGAAGCTCAACAAGAAAGGCTTGATGAAGGATCACATGATCTACACCCACAACAAGCTGGAACTGATGGTGGCCAAGGGCAACCCGAAGAACATCCAGGGGCCGGAAGACCTGGCGCGTGACGACCTCGTGCAGTCGCATCCGAACCCGCTCACGGAAGGCATCTTCAAGTTCTACGGCAGCGAAATGCTCAAGGACATGGGGCTCTACGACAAGGTGACCGGCGGCAAGAAGTGCAAGAGCTGCTGGGCCGTTCCGGGCAAGACCTGGTTCACCTCCCGCCATCATCGCGAAACCCCGTTCCGCATCGAAAACGGGCAAGCCGATGTCGGCATCGTCTGGGCGACTGAAGTTGCTTATGGCAAGAGCCAGGGTCGTCCGGTCGAGGGCGTGGCCATCCCGGCGCCGCTGAACAAGCAGGACAAGGTCGGCTATGCTATCGGCCCCATGAGCAAGGCCCGCAACCCGCAGCATGCGCGCCGTTTCATGGAATACCTGGCAACGCCAGCCGCCCAGAATATCTATGCCGGCTACGGCTTTGTGCCCGCCAGTGCCGAGGAGCTGAAGATCAAGCCCCTGAACTGATTCGGTGCTGTGATTGGCCCGGATAAAGGAAGGCAGGGAAGCCATTCATGCCAATAACGGCATGAAGCGTTCTCTCTATTGCGGCTGCATGCCCGCCCCGGCGGAAGCAGCCGCTTTTTTGTGGTTTCGGCAGGGCGAAAAAAACCGTGCCGCCCTCTGGCAGTTTGCAAACGGCCTGATATAATACGCCGGCTTTCGCGCCAGCCCCTTCCGCGGGCCAGCCGAATCCACACAATTCGCGGGTTTCTCGCCGCGATACGCAACACGAGCACGGGGTGTAGCTCAGCCTGGTAGAGCACTGTCTTCGGGAGGCAGGGGCCGGAGGTTCGAATCCTCTCACCCCGACCAATTTCAGATTAATCCGCTGCAATCGATATCGAAATGCCCATCGAAGCCGCCTGGTGAGAGGGTTCGAACCGATCAGAGGTTCGACGGAAACGCCGGGAGCGTTTCCGCGCCGCGCAGCGGGCCCAATGTTTCTCACCCCACGCCTAGTCCAATCCGCCTTGATCCGGTTCATCCATCGGCGACTTGTTTTCCGTCATGCAGACGCCATCTGGTGGGAATACAATTGAATCTTTCCCCTGGGAGCCGCCATGACACCGCTCAGTCTCAAGCCCGTCGCCATCGACACTTACAAGGAGAATGTCGCCTATCTCCATCGCGACTGTCCCCTGTACCACTCGGAGGGTTTTCAGGCCCTGAACAAGATCGAGATCCGCGACGGTTCCGAACGGCCGCCGGTGGTCGCGGTGCTGAATATCGTCGATGACGCTTCCATCGTCTCGCCGGAGGAGCTGGGGTTGAGCGAGCAGACCTTCCTGCAGTTCGGCATGGAGGCGGGGAGCCCCGTCACCATCGGCCATGCCGCGCCGCCGGTCTCGATCCCCGCGGTGCACGCAAAGATCGGCGGTGAACCCCTGCAACAAAGCGACTATCTGCAGATCTGCGAGGATATTGTCAACAACCGCTACTCCAAGATCGAGATCGCGGCCTTCCTGGTGGCCTGCGCCGAGTCGGGCATGGAGCGCGACGAGATCCTCTACCTGACCGAGGCCATGGTCGAGACGGGCGACCGGCTGGACTGGGGGGAACCGCTGGTGGTGGACAAGCACTGCATCGGCGGCATTCCCGGTAACCGAACCACCATGCTGGTGGTGCCCATCGTTGCGGCCCACGGCATGCTGATGCCCAAGACCTCGAGCCGCGCCATCACCTCGCCGGCCGGTACTGCCGACACCATGGAAGTGCTGGCCCGCGTCAACCTGGAACCCCATGAACTGAAGGAAATCGCCCGCCACCATCGCGGCTTCATTGCCTGGGGCGGTACCGCGAACCTGTCTCCGGTGGACGATATCCTGATCTCGGTGGAACGGCCATTGGCGCTGGATTCGAAAGGGCAGATGATCGCCTCGATCCTGTCGAAGAAGATCGCCGCCGGCTCGACCCACCTGCTGATCGATATCCCGGTCGGCCCCACGGCCAAGGTCAAGAGCCAGTCCGAGGCGATGAAACTACGCAAGCTGTTCGAGTATGTCGGCGATCGCACCCAGCTCGAGCTGGAAGTGGTCATCACCGATGGCAGCCAACCCATCGGCAACGGCGTTGGCCCGGTGCTCGAGGTGCAGGATGTCCTCAAGGTGTTGAAGAACGAACCGACGGCTCCCGAGGATCTGCGCCACAAGGCCCTGTTGCTGGCCGGGCGCATACTCGAATTCGACCCCGATGTGCGCGGCGGCGAGGGCTACCGTCTGGCGCGGGACCTGCTCGATTCCGGCCGCGCCTGGGAACGCATGCAGGCCATCATCGAAGCCCAGGGCAGAAATCCCGATCCGCCGCAACCGGCCCGCCATACCCGCGATGTGGTGGCCGACCGGAGTGGCGTGGTCAAGGCCATCGACAACCTGCTGATCGCCCGCACCGCACGCCTGGCCGGCGCGCCGCTGGACAAGGGCGCCGGCCTGTATCTGCACAGAAAGGTGGGCGAGCGAGTGAAGAAGGGGGAACCCCTGTTCACCATCTACGCGGAATACCCGGCCGATTTCCAGTTCGCCAATGATTTTGCCGACAGCCATCCGGCCTACACGATAGGAGACGCACAATGACCGACAGCCTGCTGCTGGGATTTCCCGAATACAACGACCAGGCGCAACGCCTCGCAGAGGCCGCCGGCATGGAGTACGCCTGTATCGATATCCACCGCTTTCCCGATGGCGAGAGCAAGCTGACCCTGCCGCCGAAGCTGCCCTGCAATGTGGTGCTGTGCCGCAGCCTCGACCACCCCAATGCCAAGCTGGTCGAGCTGGTGCTGGCCGCCGGTGGCGCCCGCGCCCTCGGCGCCGAACAACTGACCCTGGTGGCGCCCTATCTGGCCTACATGCGCCAGGACAAGGCCTTTCACCCCGGCGAGGTGGTCAGCCAGCAGGTCATCGGCCGCTGCCTCGCCCAATACCTGGACGGTCTGCTCACCGTGGATGCCCACCTGCATCGCGTCAGCCGGCTGGATCAGGCCGTGCCGGTGGCCCATGCCGTGAACCTCAATGCGACGGAACCGATGGCCGCGTTTCTGCGCAAGCAGTTCGACAATCCCTTTCTGCTCGGTCCCGACGGGGAGTCGGTGCAATGGGTCTCCGATATCGCACGGCACGATGGCTGGGACTATGCCGTGGCCACCAAGGATCGGCTCGGCGACCGCGAAGTGGTCATCCACATGCCGGAGGCGGATTTCCGGGGGCGCGACGTGGTGCTGGTCGATGATGTCGCCAGCACCGGGCGCACGCTGCTGGGCGCCGCCCGGCAGCTGCAACAGCAGCAGCCGGCCTCGATCTCGGTGCTGGTCACCCACGCGCTGTTCGTCGGCGATTCCGAAGAGCAGTTGCGCGCCGCGGGCGTGAAGCATATCTGGAGTTGCGACTCTGTCCCGCATTCGACCAACGCGGTGCATCTGGATACACTGTTGGCCCGCCATCTCTGACCCGGAGTCTTCCATGAAGTATCGCAAGCTCGGCACCACCGATATCGATGTCAGCGTCATCTGTCTCGGCACCATGACCTGGGGCGAGCAGAACACGCGGGAGGAAGCCTTCGAGCAGATGGACTATGCCCTCGAGCAGGGCGTGAATTTCTTCGATACCGCCGAGCTCTACGCGATACCCGCCCGCAGCGAGACCTATGGCGCGACGGAAACCATCATCGGCGAATGGATGCGCGCTCGCGGCACCCGCGACCAGGTTTTCCTGGCAAGCAAGATCGCCGGCCCCGGCCCGGGCTGGATCGATCACATACGCAAGGGTCAGACCCGTTTCAATCGCCGCAATATCTGTGAGGCGCTGGACAACAGCCTGCAGCGGTTGCAGACAGATCACATCGACCTCTATCAACTGCACTGGCCGGAGCGCAAGACCAACTTCTTCGGCAAGCTCGGCTACGAGGCCGAGGATGACGAAGCTGCGACGCCGATCATCGAAACCCTGCTGGCCCTGGGCGAGCAGGTGAAGGCGGGCAAGATCCGTTACATCGGGCTGTCCAACGAAACGCCCTGGGGCGTGATGAAGTTTCTGCAGTATGCCGCCATCGCCGAGCTGCCGCGGGTGATGACGGTGCAGAACCCTTACAGCCTGCTCAACCGGACCTATGAGATCGGCCTCGCCGAGGTGTCCTGTCGCGAGCAATGCGGCCTGCTGGCCTATTCACCGCTGGGCTTTGGCGTGCTGTCGGGCAAGTATCTCGGCGGAGCGCGCCCAGAGGGTGCGCGCATTACGCGGTGGCCGGAATACGCCCGCTACACCAATCCGCGTGCGGTCGAAGCCACCGGCCGCTATGTGGAACTGGCCCGCCGGCACGGCCTCGATCCGGCTCAGATGGCCCTGGCCTATGTGCATTCCCGCCCGTTTCTGACCAGCACCATCATCGGGGCGACCCACATGGATCAGTTGCGCAAGGATATTGCCAGCATCGATCTGGTGCTGGACGACGAAGTGCTCGAGGGTATCGAGGCAATCCACCAGGAAATCCCGAATCCGAGTCCCTGAGGTGATCAACGCGCGGCCACGGCCATGCTCTCCTCTGCGGGAATCGGCAGCAGAGTCAGCCGATAGTCCGCTCCGCCGGTCAGCTGGTTGAGAAACAGCAGGCTGTCGCGATAACCCGCCCGGCGTATGCGCAACAGGCCACCGGCCTCCCGCGGGCGTAGCCACAGCTTCAGTCCCTTGTCTGACGAAGTTTCCTGCCGCTCGATCTGCAGGTTCTCGGATACTGCTTCGAGTCCGTCAAGCCGCTGGCCGCTTCGATCCTGCGCCACAATCGACACGACCACGTCCCGCGGCAAGACCTCGATCGCCGATTCCCAGGTCTGGATGCTTTCGCCGATCGCGTTGCGCAGGGTCAGGCTGACCGTGTAAACGCCGGGTTGCTCGTAGCGATGGCTGGGATTGACGCTTTCGCTGGTATGACCGTCGCCGAAATCCCAGATGCGTTGCAGCACCGGTTGGGTACCGGGCGCCGAATGGTCGCGGAAGCGGACCTGCAAGGGCGCCTTGCCCTCGCTGCGGTCCAGCGCAAAGGCGGCCATGGGCTCGCCCGTGGATGCGGGTCGGTCCTGGCGCAGGCAGGCCGTCAGACCCAGCAGGATGCCCAGAATGCCCAGTGCCCAGAGGACGCCGGTTCGCTCGTGACCGCTGCCATGCGGATGGTTTTCCCCTCTTGTGTGCATGCTCTTTTGGTCCCTGGTGGCTGCATGACCAGAAGCTTAGCGAGGGGAGTTCGGGGAATCATGAAGCGTTTATGAAAACGCTTGAAGCGGGCTTACGAACTCAATCGGGCAGCTCGATGCCGCTGCTGGCGAGGAAGCGGGCGGTGACGAAATCCATGGTCGAGATGTGCTGTTCGAGCCAGGGCGGGAGCTGCTGCAGGAAGAAACTTTCGAGCAGGTCCGCGTCCGGTTGCTTCTTCCACGAGGCCACGACCTCGCGGGTGGCGTCGAGCACCTCGTCGTGAGCCGACTTGTGTACCGGGTAGGGCGGAAAGTTGATCTGCTCCATCAGGCGTTCTTCCCGTTCGAAATGCTCGATCATGTGCTGCAGCAGTTCGTCGACGAGGGGATCGAGGCTGTCCAGGGTTTGCTCGCCCTCGCGTACGGCCTGAATCTGCTGTTGCAGCTGCGCGAGCATCTCGGCTTCCTCGTCGTGGACGCGGTTCATGAATTCGACGGGGACGCGGGGGATCGGGGGCAAGCTGTGGCTCATGGCGGGACCTTTGGAAATCGTTGAATGCGGCCAGTCTAGGGACTGCCTGCCGGGAACGCATTGACGATGGTCAAGGCTTTTCTTCCGACTGTTCGAATCGCCGTATC
>WGBK01000358.1 GCA_015494335.1 Gammaproteobacteria bacterium
GATTGTATCAGATTGGTATTCGGGTCATAACCCTTGACCGTGTACTTGACCCCGGGTGGTGGCGGCGTATTGGTGAAATGGATCACGCCCTCGGCATCGGTCCAGCGATAGATCAGGTCCTGCTTCGGCTTGCCCGGCGCCTTCGGCAGGCCGGGCATCTCCAGTTTCGGTGCCTTGAGCTTTTCGAAGCTCATCAGCGGGCGGCCGTCCTTGCCCTTGAGAAAGGTGAAAGGCAGCAGCACGGCCAGTACCACGGCGGTGATCATGATCTTGACGAAGAATCGCATCGCAGTCTCCCTCTATCGCGCAGAATCCAGTATAGACGAGGTTCGCAGCCTCAGGCCGGTTGCAGAAGCTCCTTTCCTCCCATGAAAGGCCGTAGCGCGTCGGGAATGCGGATCGAACCGTCGGCCTGCTGGTAGTTCTCGAGCACCGCCACCAGGGTCCGTCCGATGGCCAGACCCGAGCCATTGAGGGTATGCAGCAGCTCCGGCTTGCCGGTTTCCGGGTTGCGCCAGCGGGCCTTCATGCGACGGGCCTGGAAATCTGTCATGTTGCTGCAGGAAGAAATCTCCCGATAGGCATTCTGCCCCGGCAGCCAGACTTCCAGGTCGTAGGTCTTGGCCGAGGAGAAGCCGAGATCGCCTCCGCAGAGCACCACCTTGCGATAGGCCAGACCCAGCTTGCGCAGAATGGTCTCGGCATGGCCGGTGATCTCTTCCAGCGCCTGCCAGGAATCCTCGGGACGCACCATCTGCACCAGTTCGACCTTCTCGAACTGGTGCTGGCGGATCAGGCCGCGGGTATCGCGACCATGAGAACCCGCCTCGGCACGAAAACAGGGCGTGTGAGTGACATAGCGCAGCGGAAGCTCCCCGGCATCGACGATGCTATCGCGCACGAAATTGGTTACCGGTACCTCGGCGGTGGGTATCAGGTACATCGGGCGACCGTCGTGATCAATACGGAACAGATCCTCCTCGAACTTGGGCAACTGCCCGGTGCCGTAGAGACAGTCGGCATTCACCAGGTAGGGCACATAGGCCTCGGTATAGCCGTGGTTCTCGCTGTGCTCGGCCAGCATGAACTGGATCAGTGCGCGGTGCAGCCTTGCGATGCTGCCGGTCAGGGTCACGAAGCGGGCGCCGGCGAGTTTTGCCGCACGTTCGAAATCCATGCCCCGGTGCAGCTCGCCGAGATCGACATGATCGCGCACCTCGAAATCGAAAACGGGCGGTTCGCCCCAGGTTTCGACCAGCCGGTTGTCGTCCTCGCTGTCGCCCTCGGGCACCGAGTCGTCCGGCAGGTTGGGGGTGGACAGCAGCATCTCGTCGATCTGCGCTTGCAGGGTCTCGAGTTCCTGCTCTGCGACCTTGAGTTCGTCGCCGAGGGAAGCCACGCGATCGAGCAACGGCTGGATGTCCTCGCCCTGGGCCTTGGCCTTGCCGATGGCTTTCGACGAGGTATTGCGCTCGTTCTGCAGCTGCTGGGTGCGCACCTGCAGCTCCTTGCGTCGCGCATCCAGTTCGAGGAAGCGCTGCTTGTCGAATTCGAAGTTCTTGCGTCGCAGGCGTTCGACCACCTGGTCGATATCGCTGCGCAGCAGCCGGGGATCTAGCATGGCATCATCTCACGAGTAAACGCGCGCCCAGCCAGCCCAGCCAGACGCCCAGTAAACTGCCGAAAACACTGACCAGCACATAGGCCACCGTCTTGGCCCAGGCCCCCTGCTGCAGGGCGTTGAGGCCGTCCAGGGCAAAGGTGGAAAAGGTCGTGTAGGAACCGAGAAAACCCACCAGCAGGGCCACCCGCAACTCGTCCGGCAGCGCCAGCCGCTGGGCCAGCAATATGCTGAGGAAGCCCATCAGCATCGAACCGGTTACATTGACCATCAGCGTGCCGAAGGGAAACCCGGTGCCCAGCCAGGCATAGGTATGGGTCGATACCCAGTAGCGGCAGACCGCGCCGAGCGAACCGCCCGCGGCGATGGCCAGATACAGTGTCATGTCGGAAAGTGGCGTTGTTTTCGGGTCAAAACGCGGTATTGTACTGGATTCTGTCGACAAAAGAACCAGACCGAAGGCCGTGCCCGCCCCTACCCCGAAAGCCTCCGATCCCCGCAACCTTCCCGAAGGCCTGATCGACGAGATCCGCCGGCTGGCCGAGGACCAGGGCTTCCAGATGGCGGGCATCAGCGAGGCGCGGATCCATCGCGGATCGGAGCACTATGCCGAGTGGCTGCAACGCAATTTCCACGGCGACATGAGCTACATGGAACGCAATGCAGACAAGCGGCTGGACCCCACCCGGCTGGTGCCGGGCAGCCTGTCGATCCTCTGCCTGCGCATGAACTACCTGCCCGAGCCTTCCCGACGCTTCCGGTCGCTGCTGGATCACCCGAGCAAGGCCTTCGTGTCGCGCTATGCGCTCGGTCGCGACTACCACAAGCTGATCCGCAAGCGCCTGCAGACGGTGGCCCGGAACCTGGCAGAACGCATCGGCGAGTTCGGCTTTCGCGTGTTCACCGACAGCGCACCGGTGCTGGAGCGCGACCTGGCCGAGCAGGCCGGGCTCGGCTGGCGCGGCAAGCACAGCTGCCTGCTGACCCGCGACCAGGGCTCCTGGTTCTTCCTCGGCGAGATCTTCACCGACCTTCCGCTGACGCCCACCGAGCCCCAGGCGGAACACTGCGGCCAGTGCCGCGCCTGCATCGATGCCTGCCCGACCAAGGCCATCGTCGAGCCCTATGTGGTCGATGCCCGCCGCTGCATCAGCTATCTGACCATCGAGCATAACGGCAGCATCCCGCTGGAGCTGCGCAAGGCCATCGGCAACCGCATCTACGGCTGCGACGATTGCCAGATCTTCTGCCCCTGGAACCGCTTCGAGAAACTCGGCGAGCTGCCCGACTTCCAGCCGCGCCACGGACTCGACGATATCGAACTGCTCGCGCTGTTCGGCTGGAGCGAAAGGCAGTTCCTCGATCGCTTCGAGGGATCGCCGATCCGTCGCATCGGCTATGCCCGATGGCGCCGCAACCTGGCCGTGGCGCTTGGAAACGCCGCCGCCGATCCACATATAATCGAAAGCCTCCTTCAGGCCCTGCCAGAGGCCGGCGAACTGGAAGCCGAGCACATGCACTGGGCCCTGCAGCAACAGCAACGACAACTCGCGGAGAACCGCCGATGAAAGCCTGGAACGAATTCCTCTCCACCC
>WGBK01000359.1 GCA_015494335.1 Gammaproteobacteria bacterium
CCGCCGGGTTCAATGGGACATGAACACCGGCACGATCATGCTCGATAGCAGGGTCCGGGTCACGCCGCCGAAGATCTTCTGCCGCAGGCTCGGCGTGCCATAACCGCCCATCACCAGCAGGTCGGCATCGTTTTCAGCGATGCGGTTGAGGATCACGGTCGGCACATCGAAGCTGCCGGTGCTGGTGCGCAGGGTCCGCGCCGCCACCCCGTGCCGACCCAGGTGCTCGGCCATGCCCTCGCATTGCAATTCGCCCCGTTGGGTCTTGGGCTTGCCTTCCTGCACCACCAGCAACACCACGTCGTCGATGGTCTTGAGCAGGGGAATCGCATCGTGCACGGCCCGCGTTGCGGCCGGAGTGCCGTCCCAGGCAATGAAGGCACGCTGAAACGGAACGCGGTGGGTACCGATATAGGGGATGAACAGGATCGGTCGACCTCCGAGCAGAATCGCCTCCTCGGCCACCTTTTCCATCAATTCGAGATTGCGGCTCTTCGGGTTGGCCTGGCGCAGCAGTGCCAGATCGTAGTTGCGCAGACATTGGGCCAGTCGTCGCGCCGCATCGGAAGCCTCGCCCTCGATCACCTGGCTGTCCGCCTCGACCCCGGCTTCTCGCGCCATATCAAGGAAGACCTCTGCGCGTTTTTCCGCCGCATCCCGTGCCAGACCCTTGCGGGTCTTCGCATCCTTGACCTTCAGGTGCTTCGGTATCGAGGCGCTGAGGCTGACCCCGGTCAATCGGGCCTGGTGCAATCGGGCCAGGCGCAGGCCCATCTCGACCCGATGCGGGTTGGATGCGCCGTCATCCAGGTACAGCAGGATATCTTTGTAGGACATGAAAGGACTCCGTCAATGCTGACGCGGGAGTATAGACGAGGGCACGGCGGCCCGCTAAGACGGAATCGCGTTGATTATTAGAATTTTCTAATATAAGATTTGCGCCGACATAATCAAAGTACAGGAGAACCACCATGAGCATCGAACGCATCGTACTGGCCTTTGCCGGCTTCGTAATCCTGGTCAGCCTGGCGCTGGCCGTGTACGTCAACATCAACTGGCTGTGGCTGACCGCCTTCGTCGGCGCCAACCTGCTGCAGTCCGCCTTCACCGGCTTCTGCCCGCTGGCCAACATCCTCAAGGCCATGGGCAAGAAATCCGGCTCTGCCTTCGGCTGAACCCGACGCTCGGTTCGCCCCGGAAAGCCCGCCCTGCGCGGGCTTTTCCGTTTTCGGATCCCGGAAGGATCCAGTCCAGCCGAATCCGGCATCCGCTGCTACACTCGGGAACAAACAGTCCCTTGATGGCTCCAACCTCTTCAACCGCAGGAAGCATGACCATGCTCGACACCGCAACCGCCGACCTGTCCACCGCAAGCGCCCGCATCGAACAGGCACTGAACCAGATTGAAACCGTCATTGTCGGCAAGCCTCGCCAGGTTCGACTCTCCCTGTGCTGCCTGCTGGCCGGCGGACACCTGCTGATCGAGGATCTTCCCGGTGTCGGCAAGACCACCCTGGCCCATGCCATGGCTGCCGTGTTCGGCCTCGACTTCAGTCGCATCCAGTTCACCAGCGATCTTCTGCCGGCGGATATCCTCGGCGTCTCCATCTTCGACCCGGCCAGCCAGCGCTTCAGCTTCCACCCGGGTCCCATCTTCGCCCATTGCGTACTGGCCGACGAGATGAACCGGGCCACGCCGAAAACCCAGAGCGCTCTGCTCGAAGCGATGGAAGAGCAGCAGATCACCGTCGACGGCGAAACTCACCCGCTGAAGAAACCCTTTTTCGTCATCGGCACCCAGAACCCGCTCGATCAGGCCGGCACCTTCCCGCTGCCCGAATCCCAGCTCGACCGCTTCATGATGCGCCTCAGTCTCGGCTACCCCGACCCGGCCGCCGAGCGACGGCTGCTCGAGGGCGAAAGCGGCGCCATCCATCTCGACCACCTGCAGCCGGTGATCGACATCCCGGGCCTGCTCGACCTGCAACAGCAGGTATCCCGGGTTCATGCCGCCCCCGCCCTGCTCGACTACCTGCAGGCGCTGGTTGCCGAAACCCGCGACCGGCGTCGTTTTCTCTATGGCCTGTCGCCGCGCGCCGCGCTGGCCTTGCTCGCGGCGGCCCGCGCCTGGGCCCTGATGCAGGGCCGCGCCCAGGTCGAACCGGCGGACTTGCAGGCGGTGCTGCCGGCAGTGGCCAGTCATCGCCTCATTGCCGTCGAGGAGCATGGGCTCAGCAACGAGAAACTGATCCAGGACCTTCTGCAACGGGTCGCCATCCCCTGAAACAACGGATGGCTCTGCTCACTCGACTGCTACCGCCACCCCTGCGCCGACGCATCGACCGCTGGATTGCCGAGCGCCATCCGCGCCGGGAGGCCCTGGTCATCGACCAGCGCCATCTCTACATTCTGCCGACCCGTTTCGGTTACCTGTTCGCATTGATGCTGGTGGCCCTGCTGCTGGCGGCCATCAACTATCAGAACAGCATGGCCTATGTCATGACCTTTACGCTGACGGCCATCGGCATCCTCAGCCTGTGGCAGACCCATCGCAACCTGCTCGGACTGCGCATCGAATTGCTGCGACCGGAGCCCGTGTTTGCCGGTGATACTCTGACCCTGCCCTTCCAGATCGACAATCCGGGGCCACAACCCCGCTATGCCGTAGGCATGCAGTATGGGCAACTGCCCCCCGAATATGCCGGCATCGAGAAAGGCGGCAAGGCCCGCATCGAGCTCAAGCTGCCGACAAAACGCCGGGGGCGCTTCCGTCCCCAGGGCGTCATCCTGTTCACCCGCTACCCGACCGGGCTGTTCCACGCCTGGAGCTGGATGCGATTCGAGGTGGACCTGTGGGTCTACCCCCGTCCCCGCGCCGATCGCAAGCTGGTGGACCAATGGATCGAGGACGGCGACGGACAGGCGCTCAGCGACACCACCGACGGCGACGATTTCGCCGGCCTGCGCGAGCATCAGCCCGGCGAGTCCCTGCGTCACATCTCCTGGAAGGCCTATGCCCAGGGCCGCGGCATGCTGACCAAGACCTTCCAGGGGCATGCTTCCCCGGCCCTGTGGATCGATTACCGGGACATGCAGGCGGATTCCGTCGAGGGCCGACTTTCGCAGATGGCTGCACTGGTACTGGCGGCCGAGAAAGCCGGTCGTCACTACGGCCTGCGCCTGCCTGGCATCGAGCTGGAGAAGGATCAGGGGCCGGCCCAGCGCGAACGCTGTTTGCAGGCACTGGCGGAATTCCAGCAAGCCGATCCCGGCGCCGAGCTGCCGCTGAACGAGGAAAGCGAGACATGAGCAACCTGCCGATGGGCCGTATCGCCGAGGAACCGGCGAGCCGCAGCAGCCTGTTCGCGGTCTCCTTCGCCTTCCTGTTCACGCTGGCGCCCCACATGCTGCACCTGCCACTGTGGGTCAGCCTGTTCAGCCTCTTTGCCGTTGGTTGGCGGGTGGCCCAGGAACTGGGGCGGGTGCCGGCCTTGCCGCGCTGGCTGCTGGTACCGATGGTCTTGTTCGGCGGCATCGGCGTATTCGCCCAGTACTGGACCATCACCGGTCGCGACCCGGGTCTGGCGCTGCTCACGGTAATGGCCTCCTTCAAGTTCCTCGAGAGCCGCAGCCATCGCGACATCCTGATCCTGATCTTTCTCTGCTATTTCCTGCTCGCCACCCATTTCCTGTTCGGCCAGAGCATCGGCATCGCGGTGTACATGCTGGTGGCACTGGCGGTCATCACCTCGGCGCTGATCGCCATTCACCAGCGCGACGACCGTCTGCCCTGGAGCAATCGCCTGAAGATTTCGGCCCGCATGATCGCCCTGGCCCTGCCCATCATGGGCCTTCTGTTCCTGCTGGTGCCGCGTATCCCGGGTCCCTTGTGGGGGCTGACCCAGGAGCAGCGCGGCGGCGTCACCGGTCTCGGCGAAACCATGCGTCCGGGCGACATCAGCAGCCTGATCCAGAGCAACGAGGTCGCCTTCCGCGTCGATTTCGATGGTCCCATCCCGCCGCAATCGAAGCTCTACTGGCGCGGACCGGTGATGGTCCGCTTCGACGGGCGCGAATGGAAGCAGGCCAGGCACTTTGCATTGCGCGAACTGGATATCGAAGCCCTCGGCGAGCCCGTTTCCTACACCATGACTTTGGAACCCCACGGCAAGAACTGGCTGCTGGGCCTGGATATCCCGATTTCGGTGCCCGAGGAACCGGAAAGCTACCTGAGTTCGGAATACCAGCTGACCGCCGAGCACGCGGTCAACGACCTGGTTCGCTTCCCGGTGCGTTCCCTGCTCGACTATCGGCTGGGGCGCAATGAATCCTTCGATTATCTGCTGCTGGCGAGCCAGTTTCCGAACCGCTACAACCCGCGCACCATCGCCCTGGGTCAGCGCTGGGCACGCGAGATCGACGATCCCTGGCAGATCGTGCAGAAAGGCCTGCAGATGTTTCGCCAGCAAGCCTTCGTCTATACCCTGAACCCGCCCCTGCTCGGCGAGAACAGCAGCGACGAATTTCTCTTCGAGACCCGCGAGGGCTTCTGCGAGAACTACGCCGGCAGCTATGCCCTGTTGATGCGGGCTGCGGGCATCCCCGCACGCATCGTGACCGGATACCAGGGTGGCGAGGTCAACGAGGTCGGCAACTACCTGATCGTGCGCCAGTCCGACGCCCATGCCTGGGTCGAGGTCTGGCTCGAGGACCGGGGATGGGTGCGCATCGACCCGACTGCGGCGGTGTCCCCCGATCGCATCGAGGGTGGACTGGACCAGGCGCTGGACGACAGCCAGGCCCTGTTCCGGTTCGGCCGCCGCAACCCGGTGCTGTCGCAACTGCTGTTCCGCTGGGACAGCCTGCAGTACGGATGGAACAAGTGGATCCTGCAATACAACCAGGAGCGCCAGATGAGTCTGATGCGCCGGCTCGGTCTCGGCATACGCAGCTGGGGCGACCTGGTGCTGACGCTGGTGATCGCCCTCAGTGTTCTGGTCGGACTCTATATCGCCATTGCCCTGTGGCGGGGACGACCCGCCCCGCGCCCGCCGGAGGAACGCGCCCTGCAGACCCTGCTGAGGCGGCTTGAGCGCAGTGGCCACCCGCGCCATCCCAGCGAAGATCTCCGCGCCTACCTGCAAAGATTGCGCAAGGAAGGCATCGAGGATGCGGAGCTCAAATACCTGCTCGAAACCTGGCAGCGACTGCGTTACGGACGGGACGACCCGGAACATCGACTCCGCCAGCAGTGGATCCAACGCGCCCGGCGCTGGCGACCCCGGCGCAGTTGAGCCACGGCCCCTGCCCCTGCGCTTGTCGAACTCGCCGGCATCGGCCTATACTGAATACCCCGATCATCGACAGGGCCGCGTATGGAAACCCGTTGCCTCAGTTTTGGAGAACACCGCATCGACCTGGACCGTCGCCTGCTCTACCGCGGCGACCGGCTGCTGGAACCGGAACGGCGGGAATTCGATCTGCTGCAGCTGCTCATCGAGGCCCACCCGCAAACCCTCACCCGACGCGAACTCATCGACCGGCTGTGGCCGCGCCAGGAGATCAGCGATGCTTCACTGGCCCAGCTGATTCGCCACACCCGAAAGTTGCTCGATGATGATGCGCGCAATCCGAAATACCTCAAGACCCTGCACGGCATCGGACTGCGACTGATCCCGGAACCGATCGAGGAAACCCCGATCACCAGCGCAGAACCCCGCCGGCGCATCGGCCTGCTGCCCGTGGTCAACGCCAGCGGCGAGGCACAGAACGACTGGGTCGAGCACGGTCTTGCAGAAATCCTGCTGCAAAAGGTGGATGCGGGAAGCAACCTGAGTATCCAGCTGATCCCACACAATGAGTTCAACCCCCACCAACTGCTCGAACTCTATGGCTGCGAAGCGTTGCTGCAACTGCGACTCGAAAAAGGCTTTCTGCCCCGTGTACTGAGCTGGGAATTGCTGCAGGCCGGCCACGAAGCCCCCCTGCAGGATCGTATCGAGGCAGGAAGCATCATGGAAACGGCCGGCAAACTGGCGGCGTTGCTGCCCCAACTGCTGATCCAGCCGGGTCAGGCCGGAGCCGACCGCTCCCGCATCCCCAGCCACTCGGACAATCCGGATGCCAACGAACGATACGGCGAAGCCTTGCAGGCCCTGGAACAGGGCGATACACCGAATGCCGAAAGGCTATTGCATCTGGCCCTGGAGCTGGATGGGGATTTTTCCTGGGCTCGCATCAAGCTGGCCGACGCCTTGTACCGACAGTGCCGTCTCGATGAAGGCAGAGATATCATCCGCTCTCTGCTGGACTCCTCCGGGCTCGAGACCGAGCAACTCATCGCAGCACGCCAGGTTCTTTCCAACATCCTCTATTCTCAAGGCGAGGTGGAGGCCTCGATCCGCGAGTCGGGGCAATTGATCGGGCTGGCCCAGGCATCGGGCAACCGCAAGCTCGAGGCCGACCAGTGGATGAATCTGGGTGGCTCATCCCAGGGCATCGGCGACGAGAAGACCGCTTTTCAGGCCCACGGTCGTGCGCTGGAGTTATACCGCGAGATCGGCCACCAACTGGGCATCGGCAATACACTATACAATCTCGCCAATGTCCATCACGGGCTGGCCGAATGGTCCGAGGCCTACAGTCTCTACGAACAGGCGGAGCTCATCTTCGAGCGCTGCGGCCACGCGAATCACCAGGCCCAGGCCCGTTTCGAAATGGCACAGATTCTGCGTCAGATGGGTCAGGATGCAGATCGGGTACGACAGATCCTGCAGGATTCAAAGAAGGTGTTCTCACGCACCGGCGATGCCGAGGGCGAAGCCCTCGCGGAAGTGGAACTGATCCATTGCGATATCGACGATGGCCGTTACCGGGAAAGCATTGAACACCTGCAAACCATCATCCAGCGCTGCCGGGAACAGAACATGGCCTACCCGCTCTTCATGGCCCGGCATCAGCTGATACGCGCTTACCTCAACCTACACCAGCCGGAGCAGGTGGACGAACTGATTCGCGAGGTCCAGGAATTCAACCCCTCCGACCCCATGTTCAAGCTGCTGGAGGCCCATTGTGCCTACGAACGGCGCGACTACCCCTCCGCCATCGACCTCGCCAGCCGAATCCGGGAGCAGCACAAGGATACCTGGGAGGAACAGCATCAGCGGATGCTCGAGAGCTATCAGCAGGCGCAGCAGTCCGGGCACTGGGAGGAACACCTGATCTGAGAAAAAAGTCACTTTTCATGATCCTGTCATGATTGGCTCACGGCTGCGGGTCTAGACTGGCCCAGCAGTCGAGAGAACCAACATGGAGAACGATCATGAAAGAACGGATACTGACACTCAGCCTTGTGGCCGGCCTGCTGGCCCCCCTCCCCGCCCTCGCCCTTGGCGACAACGGCAGCTCGGACGACCCTCAGTTGCGTCGACTGTTTCAGCCCAGCGAGCGGGAACTGCAACGCGAAAAACAGGGACAGATCTATATCTACGACGGCCTTGAGAGCCGCCAGATCGACCGCGCCCTGGAAAGGGAATTCGCCCGCGTGGACAACATGATGTTCGTGCGCACCCGGGTCGAAACCGAGGATGGCGAAGAAGAAGTTCTCGAGGACGGTTGCGAATAGTCGAAAAAGCCCCGGTCACGAACGCGGCCGGGGCTTCCGGGTTGAGGGAGCGGGAAATACGATCCGATCAGGCGATGCGCTGTTTCTTCACATGTTCCTTGATGCCGGCAAAGATGGCCTTGGCCAGCTTGTGCTGATGCTTCGATGATTTCAGACGACGCTCTTCCTTCGGATTGGAGATGAAGGCCGTCTCGATCAGGATCGAGGGCATGTCCGGCGCCTTGAGCACGGCAAAGCCGGCCTGCTGCACCGTCTTCTTGTTCAGCTTGCTGACCTTGCCGATCTTCTTCAGCACCTTCTGACCCAGTTCCAGGCTGTCCTGAATCGTCGCCGTCTGCGACAGGTCCAGCAACACCGAGGCGATCAGATCGTCCTTGTCGTCGAGGCTGATACCGCCGATCAGGTCCGAGGCATTCTCCTTGTGGGCAATAAGCCGCGCCGCCTCGGAACTGGCACCATTGAGAGACAGGGCATAGACCGAGGCGCCCCGCACGCGAGGACTCTTGTAGGAGTCCGCATGCAGCGACACGAACAGGTCAGCTCGTGCCTTGCGCGCGGTCGCCACCCGCTTGCGCAGCGGAAGGAAGCGGTCGGAATCACGGGTCAAAACGGCCCGAAAACCGGGCGTGGCATCGATCTGCTTCTTCAGCTTGCGACCCAGGGCCAGCACCACATCCTTCTCGCGGGTGCCATTGTGTCCCAATGCGCCCGGGTCCTTGCCGCCATGGCCGGGATCGATGGCGATGACGATCTGCTGGGCCTTCTTGCGCATCTGCTCGCGCCGGGTCTTGATCGGTGTCGGACTCAGCCGGGTCTGGTACATGTCGACCACCAACCGGTAACCCGACTGGCTGTCGGGCTGCAGCAGGAAGCTGCGCGGCCGCACCCGGGTGTCGAGATCCAGCACGATGCGAAGATCCTGGTCGTTGCGCACGGCCGAGCGGATCCCCTTGAGTAGATTGGTACGCTTGTCGTCACTGGACAGGGCCGTGCTCTTGCGCGCCCCGATCAGATCCACCACCACGCGGGGCGGGTTTTCCAGCGTAAACAGCTTGTGCTCCAGCGGCCCGGACAGGTCGAACACGACCCGGGTATGGTCTTCCGCCGCCTGCGAAACCCGGACTCCGGTCAAGGCCTTGCGGCGAGCCGCCAGCAGGGGCGTGCTGCCTCCCAGGAAAGCCAGCGCCGCGCTCGCGCCGGCCAGCTTCTTGAGAAATTTTCTTCGCGCCAGGAGAAGAGGATTCATGGGCATGACTCGCAATATCGTCCAGAGTGAAACTATGACATTCAGGTTATAGTCAATCGCGAGGAGAAAATCAACTTTTCTCTTTAGGAATTAGTGAGATAGTCAACATTCCTAGAATTTCTCTAAAGATCTGAGCCAGTTCTCGCCGCGCTTTCCCGCTGCGACTGCCCGGATCCGCCGAGCAAGCCCCTGCCCGGCATACTCCAGCTTCAGCGTCAGATCGATGCCTTGCAGATAACCGTGGCCGCGCTCGGGCCACTCGATCAGGCACAGGGTTCGGGGATTGAGGTAATCGCGAAAACCCAGGTATTCGAGTTCTTCGGGATCAGCAAGACGGTAGAGGTCGAAATGCGCGACATTCAAGGGCTGCAGAGGGTAGACCTCGATCAGCGTATAGGTCGGACTGCGCACGCCCTCGACCACGCCCTTGTCGGCCAGTGCACCACGCACCAGGGTCGTCTTGCCGGTCCCCAGGTTGCCTTCGAGAGCGATCACGCCACCCTCGCCTGCGGCATCGCAGGCCCGCATCAACGCTGCGCCGAAGCTTTTCATTGCCTCCTCGCCTTCGACAAGCCATTCAGCCACGGGATGTCTCCTGCAGGCCTTGTGCCGCTTTCGCCAGCATTCCGATCAACCGGGTGGCCGTCAGGGAGGTGCTCCATTCCGTTTCGGCCAGCCGGCGGGCGGCCTCCCCCTGCCAGTACGCGGCCGTTGCGGCCGCCTGCAGCGGCTCCATTCCCTGCGCCCAAAGACCGGCTATCATCCCCGACAGGACATCGCCCATGCCGGCCGTGGCCATGCCGGGGTCTCCCCGGTTGCACAGCAGGGGCGTCAAGCCCGGCGTGGCGAGCAGGGTATCCTGCCCCTTCAGCAATACACCGGCCTGATGAATTTCCACAAGCCTGCCCAAGGTGGCGAAACGGTCATCAGCAATCTCCGAACTCTTGCATCCGAGCAGCCGGGCCGCCTCGCCGGCATGGGGGGTCAACAAGCGTTCCGGAGCGGCAAGACCTTCGAGAAAATCCGCTTTCAGGGCATCGGCATCGACCAGCATGGGCAGCTCCACGGACTGCAATCGACGCAGCAACTCCCTGGCCTTCGCTCCTCGCCCCAGGCCGGGCCCCACCACCAGCAGGGATGCCCGCTGCAGATGCGCATCCAGCTCGTCCCAGCTACAGCACATCAGTTCCGGCGCCCGCGCCAGCTGACTGCCCAGGGCCTCGGGATGCAGGCAAAGACGGACCAGGCCCGCTCCCGCCTTCAGCGCCGCCTGGCCGCACATCAGGGTCGCACCGGCCATATCGCGATCCCCGCCGATCACGAGGATCGAGCCGTAATCGTACTTGTGGCTGTTGCGCGGCCGCGGGGGCGGCCAGGCCAGATCGGAGGCTTCCAGCAGCCCCAGAGCCGCGGGTTCGCTGCGACACGCGGCACGGGAC